>JALUTJ010000234.1 GCA_027057985.1 Chromatiales bacterium | reverse complement strand
AATTCATCCAGTTCGCTGAACTCCCCTGTAACCAGGTAGCTGTCCGGTAACATCAATGAGCGGATAATGGGCTGATTCGCAGCAGGAAATGGATAACTCGACAGTTCATCAAGACTGACCCAGTTAATCTCCTGCTGTTCCCGACCATGGGCATGCCCCGTAAATTTTTCTACCCGCCAGACATCGAGCAGAACGGATTTATCCGGGTAAGAATAAGGTATCCTGATTAATGGTCGAGCCAGTTCAACATCAATACCAATTTCTTCATGTAGTTCACGTTGCAGGGCTTCAACAACGGTTTCATTTTCCTCGACCTTACCGCCGGGGAATTCCCATAGTCCGCCCTGATGAACATGTTGCGGGCGGCGGGCAATAAAAAACTGGTCGTCCTCATTGCGAATAACTCCAACAGCAACATGAACAGGTTCCGTTTTTTTCATCCCGGCTACTGCTATCAGGTCCGGTATTCCGCGTTGATGCGCACATAATCATAAGAGAAATCACAGGTCCAGACCGTAGTACTATCATTACCCCGGCCAAGATCGATATGCACGCTTATCTCAACCTGGTCCATCACTTTCTGACCACGCTCTTCAGTATAGTCTTCTGCCTTTTCACCGTTTCTGACAATAAAGACATCATCCAGTGCAATATTCACCTTTTCAAGATCGAGCCTGGGAATATTGGCCCGCCCCACGGCAGCAAGAATCCTGCCCCAGTTAGGGTCACTGGCAAAAAACGCTGTCTTTACCAGCGGAGAATGCGCCACGGTATAGGCCACTTCACTGGCTTCATTCTCACTGTTACAGCCATTAACCTTGATCGTGATCAACTTGGTCGCGCCTTCACCATCCCGTACCATATCTTTGGCAAGGTCTACGCAGAGTTCACTCAATGCCTGCTGAAACTGTGCCAGTTCAGCAGAATCTGCACTGATTTCAATACCCGATTTTCCTGTTGCCATCAGAATGGCGGAATCATTGGTCGAGGTATCACCATCTACCGTAATCCGGTTAAAGGAAACATTCACCGCCTGTTGCAGGCATTGCTGTAGCAGGTTTTGTTCAATGGCCGCATCGGTTGCGATATATGCCAGCATGGTGGCCATATCGGGCCGTATCATACCTGAACCTTTAGCAATACCGCTGATAACAACTACTTTACCCTGCAATTCCAGCTTGCGCGTAAAGGCCTTGATAACCGTATCGGTGGTCAGAATACCATGCGCGGCATCTTCCCAGTTATCTTCTGCCAGGTTGGCAATGGCATGCTGAATAGCAGGTTTGAATTTTTCCATTGGCAGGTATTCACCAATGACCCCGGTAGAAAAAGGCAGAACTTCTTCCGGCTTACAGCCTGTCGCTTCTGCAACCAGGGCGCAACAGTTCCTTGCATCTTCTAGCCCCTGTTTACCTGTGCCTGCATTAGCATTACCGGTATTCACCAGCAGGTAACGCGGCGCTGTGGTTGCAATATGTTCTTTAGAGATGATAACCGGGGCAGCACAAAAAGCATTCTGGGTAAACACAGCCGCCGTGGTAGCACCCTCTACCAGTTCAAAGACAACAAGATCACGGTGCTGGGGTTTCTTGATGCCAGCACAGGCTACCCCCATACGAATACCGGCTACGGGGAAATCATTAAAGGAAATTTTTTTCTCTGTGTTCATAGTGTTATACCTTGTTTTACCTTTCCTGCCTGTTAAAACAAGCAGGACAGGCTTAACTCAGTTTACCATGACACTGCTTGTACTTTTTACCTGAGCCACAGGGACATGGCTCGTTGCGTCCAATTTTTCGTTCACCGCGGACAAACGGCGTATGTTCTTCTTCCTCTTCGCTGCTGCCCATGGAAGAGACTTCTTCATGCTGAAATTCCATCTCGCCACTGTCCATACGTCGCTGCTCTTCCATCGCAGCTATCTCTTCATCACTGCGCACCTGTACCCGGCTCAGCAAGGTCACAACTTCATGCTTGATGCGTTCCAGCATATCGGTAAACATGGCAAAAGATTCGCGCTTGTATTCCTGCTTTGGATCTTTCTGTGCATAACCGCGCAGGTGAATACCCTGTCGTAGCTGATCCATCAATGCCAGGTGTTCTTTCCACTGGCTATCCAGCACCTGCAGCATTACCGCCTTTTCGATATGTCGCATGGTTTCAGGACCATACAGTTCTTCTTTTGCTCTGTAATCTTTAACGATGCTTTCAATAATCTTTTCACGCAGCGCCTGCTCATGTAGCTCATCATCTGCCTTTAACCAGCCCTGGATATCCAGCTCAATACCAAACTCACCGGCAATGGCTTCTTCCAGTCCTGCTACATCCCACTGCTCTTCGATACTCTGTGGTGGAATATAACCATCGATAATATTATTGATAACATCGGCGCGAATCGCTTCGATACTGTCGGAAATATCATCCAGCTTCATCAGCTCGTTACGTTGAGCATAGATCACCTTGCGCTGGTCATTGGCAACATCATCGTATTCAAGCAGCTGCTTACGCATATCGAAGTTATGTCCTTCTACCTTGCGCTGTGCGTTTTCAATCGCCTTGCTGACCCAGGGATGCTCAATCGCTTCGCCCTTTTCCATGCCCAGCCGTTGCATCAGGCCAGACACTCGTTCAGACGCAAAGATACGCATCAGGTTATCTTCCAGCGACAGGTAGAAGCGGGAAGAACCGCGATCACCCTGGCGACCGGCACGGCCACGTAACTGGTTATCCACCCGGCGTGACTCGTTTCGCTCGGTACCAATGATATGCAGACCACCCGCTGCCACTACCTGATCATGGCGTTCCTGCCAGGCCGCCTTGCGTTTGGCAATGGTGGCTTCATCCGGATCTTTGAGTTTTGCAATCTCGGCATCGAAGTTGCCGCCAAGCACTATATCGGTACCACGACCGGCCATATTGGTGGCAATCGTTACTGCACCCGGCTGACCGGCCTGAGCGATAATTTCGGCTTCACGCTCATGCTGCTTGGCATTTAATACTTCGTGTTTGATCTTTTCTTTCTTCAATAAAGCAGACAGGTATTCTGATACCTCGATCGATGCCGTCCCCACCAGTACCGGCTGCTTGCGTTTCTGGCAATCACGGATATCTTCAATAATCGCCTCAAATTTCTCCTGCATAGTGAGATAAACCAGGTCGGTGCGATCATCACGGATCATCTCGCGATGCGTTGGGATAACCACTACCTCGAGCCCGTAGATCTGCTGCAGTTCATAGGCTTCGGTATCAGCAGTACCAGTCATGCCAGAAAGCTTCTCATAAAGCCGGAAATAATTCTGGAAGGTAATCGATGCCAGCGTCTGATTTTCCTGCTGGATCGGCACGCCTTCTTTTGCTTCAACCGCCTGGTGCAGGCCATCCGACCAGCGCCGTCCCGGCATGGTTCGGCCGGTAAATTCATCAACGATGACGATTTCATTATTATCGACAATATAGTCCACGTCCTTCTGGTAAAGCACATGGGCGCGCAGCGCTGCATTGATATGGTGTAGCAGGTTAATATTGCTGACATCGTACAGGCTTTCACCTTCATTCAACAGCCCTGCTTCTAGCAAGAGTTTTTCAACATGCTGGTGGCCTTCCTCGGTCAGGAAGATCTGCTTGTTCTTTTCTTCGACCGTGTAATCACCCGGGCCATCTTCCTCTTCCTGCTTCACCAGATTAGGAACAAGGTCATTGATCTTGTAATAGTTGGCCGAGCTGTCTTCAGCCGGGCCAGAAATAATCAAAGGTGTTCTGGCTTCATCGATAAGAATGGAATCAACCTCATCGATAATCGCAAAGTGCTGGCCACGCTGAAACTGTTCATCCGCACTAAAAGCCATATTGTCACGCAGGTAATCAAAACCAAACTCGTTATTGGTACCGTAGGTAATATCTGCATCATAGGCCGCTTTTTTCTCTTCGAACGGCATATCCGAAATACTCACACCGACCGTCATGTCCATAAAGGAATAGACCTTGCCCATCCATTCGGCATCGCGTCTGGCCAGGTAATCATTTACCGTGACCACGTGCACACCCTTGCCACTCAAGGCATTCAGGTAGGCCGGCAGGGTCGACATCAGGGTTTTACCCTCACCGGTACGCATTTCGGCAATCTTGCCCTGGTGCAGTACCATGCCACCAATCAGCTGCACATCGTAATGCCGCATACCCAGCACACGCTGACTGGCTTCACGAACTGCGGCAAAAGCCTCGACCAGCAGATCATCCAGGGTTTCCCCTTTTTCCAGCCGCTGTTTGAACTCATCGGTTTTGGCCTGAAGCTGTTCATCACTCAGGGCCTGCATCGTCGGCTCAAGTTCATTGATTTTGTCAACGACCTTGCGCATTTGCTTGATCAGTCTTTCATTACGACTACCGAAAATTTTCTTGAGGAGTTTGCCAACCATGTCTGTAATCTTTTATTCCAAATTAAAGTAAGTACACGCTAACCGTGATAATCCCATCATACGTGAATTTTTCTTATGTTTATCCGAGCGGCATATTCTACAGCCCAGCGCGGCATTTGTCCTGCCTCCGGGCCGGCTTTATTGCTTTTTGCGGACTTTCTTCTTAATCAGGCCCTGCGAAGTGATTTTCAATGCCGTTTGCGGAAAATCGGCTTCAGTCAGCTTTTTAATCAGATGTGCGACGGCATGTGTTTTATCCAGTTTTGTGCCTTGCGGCCGAAACTGCCGTGCCGAGAAGATCTGTCCCAGCTTGAAACGGCCTTCGGCATCGATGGTCACGGAGAGTACCGGTGCCAGGCCATTATTGCCGCTAATGCGAATGCCCTGATAGGTCAGAAAATTACCCAGGCTATAGGCCACCAGCCGCTCTTTGTAGAGCTCCAGTGCCCGCGGTACATGGGGACCATGGCCAATGACCAGGTCGGCACCGGCATCGATCACCGCATGGGCAAATTTCACAACGTCACCACGATCTTCACCGTAAAACATCTCGGTCTGAAATGGCACATGCTCCACCCCCTTGCCTTCGGCCCCGGCGTGCATGGAAACCAGCACGATATCATTCGCTTTAGCCAGTGCCGCAACCTGTTTTATTGCCAGCGGAATATCCAGCATATCGTGTGAACCGCCAAACGGGGCATAAGCGATAACAGCCACTTTCAACCCCTTAATCTTGAGACGGGCAACATCACCCGTACGCCCACTGTGTAACAACCCAGCCCTGTCCAGCGCAGCCATGGTGGCACTGCGCCCTTCTTCAGAAAAATCCCGGGCGTGGTTATTGGCCAGGCTTAGAACATCAAAGCCGGCTTTTTTCAGGTAAAACGCATATTCAGGCGGAGAACGGAAAACATAACAGGTACTCATGGAACGACATTTTTTCGCCGCAGTACCTCCCTGCATCAAAACGCCCTCCAGATTACCAAAGGTGATATCGGCCTTTGCCAGGACTGTCGTCATGGCATGCAGCAGGTGTTTGCCATTATCCGGCGCCAGGCGATCGTCCGGGAAATTGGTTCCCAGCATAATATCGCCAACCGCATTAATGGTAATTTCAGATGCTTTTTGTTCCACTTTTTGTGCTGGTAGCGGCCTGGTCTGGTGAACAGGCACCGAGCAGCCTGCGAGACCAAGTAAAGCAATAACAGGAATAAGTAAGGAAAGGTATTTCACAGGAATTTCAGGCCAGCACGGTGTATCGTGCTGGCCTGAATATACAGAAGATTAGCGGGATGCGTGAATGTATTTTTTCGGGTTGACCGCACGTCCATTGTAAAGCACTTCAAAATGCACGTGTGGGCCGGTAGAACGGCCACTGGAACCCATCTTCGCAATTAACTGGCCTTTCTTGATGGTATCACCCACCTTGACCAGGATTTCGTGTGCATGGCCATAACGGGTTGAATAACCATTACCGTGGTTGATTTCAACCAGGCGACCATAGCCAGAACGCTTGCCGGCATATGTGACGACACCGGCAGCGACAGAGACGATATCAGAGTCGAATTTGCCAGCAAAATCGATACCGTTGTGATGAGCACGACGACCAGTGAATGGATCGGTACGTAAACCAAAATAGGAAGACAGCCAGCCGCGGGTAATCGGGCGACCTGCAGGCATCACTTCAGTCTGCAGGTTGCGATTCATCATCATGGTTTCAAGCACACTCAGCTGTTCACTGCGATCATCAAGCTGCTTTGACAGTTTTTTTAGTGACTCCATGAAATCAGGGACTTTCATTTCGGAAGACAGTTCATTGGCAGAAACGGGACCACCCTGTGCTGGGGGCTGGCTGAAGTTGAATTCGCCGTTATCCAGCTTTGCCATGGTTGTCAGTCGGGAACCCAGTGCATCGAGACGGATAACATGTGCCTGTAATTTACCCAGCCGTAATGCCAGTGCATTCATATTTTCTTCGGCATTCTTTGTGACTTCGGCAATTTTCAGGCGCTGCATGTCCATTTCAGACTGCATCGCGACCATCAGGTCATCCGGGTTGGCTTTCATGTAATAAACGCCAAGCTTATAACCGGTAAACAGGAAAGTAGCAGGTAAAATGACCAGAACAGTGGCCATAAGCGTCATCATTTTCTTCTTATTCAGGGTCACCAGGCTGGAAGAACCCTTTTTTCGCTTAAGTAGGATAATGTTCATGGTACTACTAAGTGCCTCAAAATTATTTGTTTTATTATATAATGGTTATCGGTAATCAGCCGTAAAACCTTAATATATAGTATGAATTCTCCCAGACCATTGTACAAGTATTTACAGCGAAAAAATAACGGGGTTGCCGACTTGATCACAAAGGCCCGTTTGCTAGACAAACTCAACCAGGAATTCCTCAAATTCATACCGACACCGGTGAATTTACATGTCACGCTGGCTCATGTACACGGTGAAAAACTGCATGTGCTGGCCGACAGTCCCGCCTGGGCGACAAAATTTCGCTTTATGCACGGCCATATTTTGCAAACACTAAAGAAAAATATTCAATATTTTCAATATGTTAAGGAAATTACGGTTTCGACCCGGCCGCTATTACAGCAACGCGCTGTGAAACGACAGGTTCAGCCAAGACAGATCAGCAATACGGCAAAAATATGCCTGGAAAGTACCGCGGAGAGTATCGATGACAGGGATTTACAACAGGCTTTACTACGGCTGGCTTCTCGCCATAAAAAACAGTAATACCCTTATTTAAAATATAATTATAACTTAGCCCGCATGGACTGGCTGGGCAAAGGAAATCGGGGCAGTTGATTCATCTTCAAAGGTGACTTCTTCCCAGGCATCTTCCTGTGCCAGCAGGGTACGCAGCAGCTCGTTATTCAGAGCATGACCCGATTTATGCCCACTAAATGCACCAATCAGGCTGTGCCCAAGCAGGTAAAGGTCGCCAATGGAGTCCAGGATCTTGTGTTTGACGAACTCATCGACATAACGCAGGCCATCTTCATTCAGAACCCGGTAATCATCAACGACAACAGCATTATCAAGGCTGCCACCAAGTGCCAGGTTATTGGCTCTGAGCTGCTCGATCTGGTTCATAAAACCAAAAGTTCGGGCTCGACTCACTTCGCGTACAAAAGAGGTGGTTGAGAAATCCACTTCCGCAATCTGGGAACCTTCCTTGAAAGCAGGATGATCGAAATCGATGGTAAATGCCACTTTAAAGCCGTCAAATGGTTCGAAACGTACCCATTTGTCGCCATCTTCGACTTTTACCGGCTTTTTGATACGGATAAAGCGTTTTGGTGCATTTTGCTCTTCGATACCAGCAGACTGGATAAGAAAGACAAAAGGACCGGCACTGCCATCCATAATCGGTACTTCAGCCGCATTCAGATCAACATAGGCATTGTCGATACCCAGCCCGGCCATGGCAGAGAGCAGGTGTTCAACCGTAGAAATTCGCACACCATCCTTGATTAATGTGGTCGACAGGGTGGTATCGCCCACATTTTCAGGGATGGCCGGAATTTCAACAGGCTCATCGAGATCAACACGTCTGAAAATAATACCCGTGTCGGCTGCAGCCGGTCGCAGCGTCAGGTATACCTTTTCGCCGGTATGTAAACCAACACCAGTTGCTCGAATCACGTTTTTCAGGGTGCGTTGTCTAATCACTTTTTCTCTATACCTTCTGGTTTAAATGTTCAGTATTCATGGAATATGCAAATATCAGGCCTGCTTCCAGATACCGTTCATTTTTATCAAGCATAATCGTGGAAATACGGCATTATAACCCTAATTCCCACATTTTCCACTCAGTTATAGCAAATATAGCGTCTTTTCCTCCTAATCCTTGAGGAATTACATCACTTTTTGCCTTAAAACGGTGCAAATATTGCCACATACGGGGGCATTATGTGCCCAATATTTGACCATTTAGTCTGCCTGGCGTCGTAAAAATGCCGGGATATCCAGGTAATCCATATTGTTCTGAACATCGGCAGTCGCATCACCCGCCACTTTTTTCTGCCGGATGACAGTTGGCTTGTCCAGCTGAGCATAGTCCATATCACCATTCGCCGTTTTATCGACAACAAGTTTTACTGCTTGTTCATCCATGCTGGTATTGATTTCACGTTCGCGCCCCAGACCGGTTGCCACCACGGTAACACGCAGTTCATCCGACATCGCTGGATCGATTACTGTTCCCACCACAACTGTGGCATTTTCAGAAGCAAATTCCTTGACGGTATTACCCACTTCCTCGAATTCACCGATTGACATATCCAGACCGGCTGTCACATTCACCAGGATGCCTCGGGCACCAGAGAGATTCACATCTTCAAGTAACGGACTGGCAATTGCAGCTTCTGCCGCTTCACGAGCACGTGTTTCACCGCTTGATTTACCCGAGCCCATCATCGCCATGCCCATTTCTGACATTACGGTACGAACATCAGCAAAGTCGACATTGATCAGACCAGGGCAGGTAATCAGTTCTGCAATACCCTGAACTGCGCCCAATAGTACATCGTTACCGGCCTTGAATGCATCGAGCAAGCTCACATTTTTACCCAGAACACTGAGTAATTTTTCATTTGGAATGGTAATCAGTGAATCGACATAACTTTTTAATTCCTCGATACCGTTCTCAGCAATTTCCATACGCTTTTTGCCTTCAAATGAAAACGGACGAGTCACCACTGCAACGGTAAGAATACCCATTTCCCGCGCAACCTGTGCCAGGATAGGGGCACCACCGGTTCCAGTACCACCGCCCATGCCTGCGGTAATAAAGATCATATCTGCACCCTGCAACATTTCCTGCAGGCGTTCCTTGTCTTCAAGTGCCGCTTCACGACCGATTTCCGGGTTAGCACCGGCACCTAAACCTTTGGTAATATTGGTACCAATCTGGATCGTTGTTTTTGCAGAACTGTTTTTCAGTGCCTGCGCATCGGTGTTGGCAACAATGAAGTCGACTCCATCCAGGTTCTGTTCGACCATGTGCTGCACGGCATTACCGCCACCACCACCTACGCCGATCACCTTGATCACAGCGCTCTGACTTTGTGTATCCATAAATTCAAATTTCATTTTTCACCCCTCCTCTCTATTACAGAGATTTTTAAAAATTACCCTGGAACCAGTTTTTCATCCTGTTCCAGATCGTTTTAAAGCTATTGCCCATACGTGCTTCCGATTCACGCACGAACCGATTCTGATACCCGAACAACAACAAGCCCACCCCCGTGGAATGTATCGGGTTTCGAACCACATCAACCAATCCCGATACGTACTGGGGAACCCCAAGACGCACCGGCATATGGAAAATTTCTTCTGCTAACTCAACAGCCCCTTCCATCTTGGAACTGCCTCCGGTCAATACGATGCCTGCCGCACACAGGTCTTCAAAACCACTACGCCGTAACTCTGCCTGAATCAGGGTAAAGAGTTCTTCGTAGCGTGGTTCAACGACTTCTGCCAGTGTTTGCCTTGCCAGGCGACGGTCAGGTCGTTCACCGACGCTCGGTACTTCAATGGTTTCATCGGCACTGGCAAGCTGTGTTAAGGCACAGGCATATTTAATCTTGATTTCTTCTGCATACTGAGTAGGTGTACGCAGCGCAACCGCGATATCATTGGTGACCTGGTCGCCGGCAATCGGAATGACGGCAGTATGGCGAATCGCACCTTCGGTAAACACCGCGATATCCGTGGTACCACCACCAATATCAACAAGACAGACACCCAGTTCCTTTTCATCATCGGTCAATACCGCGTGGCTCGAAGCAAGTTGCTCGAGGATAATGTCATCCACTTCCAGGCCGCAGCGTCGCACACACTTGATAATATTCTGTGCTGCACTGACAGCACCGGTAACCATGTGTACCTTGGCTTCGAGACGCACACCGGACATGCCCACCGGTTCACGAATACTTTCCTGTTCATCGATGATGAATTCCTGCGGCAGGATATGTAGAATCTTCTGATCGGCTGGAATCGCAACTGCACGCGCGGCATCAATCACTCTTTCAACATCAGTCGGCGTCACTTCCTTATCGCGAATTGCGACAATACCGTGTGAGTTCAGACTACGGACATGACTGCCTGCAATACCGGCATAGACTGAATTAATCTGCACCCCGGACATCAGTTCTGCTTCTTCCACCGCGCGTTTAATCGACTGCACGGTTGACTCGATGTTTACTACCACGCCTTTTTTCAGACCACGTGATGGATGTGTACCCAGACCAATGATTTCAATTTCATCATCATCAGTTATTTCCCCCACAATGGCGACAACCTTGGAGGTACCGATATCCAGCCCGACGATAAGATTTTTTTCCATTTTCTTAGACATGATTCATGTCTCCTGCTATAGCCTTGCTATTTTCCATTTTCTTTTTCCAGCTTATTGCCATTCCATTGGTATAACGTAAATCAATAACATCAATATCATGAACCCTGGCCGCCAGAACCCGGGGATAAATTTTCAACATCCGCTGCAAACGACGTTTGCTTTCACCACGACCAAGTACAAGTTTCAGTCCATTGTCCAGTTCAATTTGCAGAGCATGGCGTGCATCAAATTTCATATAAATGATTTTTTGCTGAATTCCTGCCAGCAACGTATTCATGGCATGGTATTTTTGCAGCATTTCCTTATTTAGAGATGGCTTACCATCAAAGACCGGTAAAACTTTTGCAGTATATTTTTCTGCCGGTTTAAAAACTTCGCCCTGCGCGTTAACCAGACCAAAACCTTTAGCCACTGCAACCGGTTTCTGCTCAATCACACTGACACTCAGGGTATCTGGCCAGACCCGACGTACCGTAGCCCGTTTCACCCAGGGTAGCTGTTCTACTTCTTCACGTACATGCTCGACGTCAACATTGAAATAACCACCGGCAATGGCTTTGCTGACGGACTGGTATAGCATCTCTTCACTCAGGTTGATAAACGTGCCATGCACTCGAATCTTTTTGACAGGTAATGTTTTTGCATTACTTAACTGCTGTTCGGCCCAGAACATACCGGCAATAACAATCATTAGAGGAATAAGCCAGTTCAGCCAGCGCCATGATAAAGCGGGCACTTCCTTCTTCTGTATATATGCGGCCTGTTTCAGTTTTGCTGCCATAATTCTGCTTTATACCCTTGTTGTCATCATCAGTATTTCCATAACAAGTTCATCGAATGACAGTCCTTCTGCCTTTGCTGCCATTGGTACCAGGCTATGATCCGTCATACCCGGCACGGTATTGATTTCAATAATATAAGGCCTGTTATCCTGGTCACACATTAAATCAACCCGTCCCCATCCAGCTGCACCAATGGCTTCAAATGCAGACAGTGCCAGGCGCTGTAGCTGCGCTTCCTGTTCTTTATCCAGGCCACAGGGACAATGGTAAGCCGTATCATCATCTTTGTACTTGGCATCAAAATCATAGAAATCACGTTTTGTTTCCAGTCTAATTGCCGGCAACGCCCTGTCACCAAGTATTGCTACGGTATATTCACAACCATTTACCCATTGTTCTGCCAGTACATTGTTTCCATATTCCGCTGCAAGCTGGTAGGCACTGTCAAGTCCACTCTCATCATCTACCTTGCTCATACCAATACTGGAGCCTTCCAGTGCCGGCTTTACCATAAGTGGAAAACCCAGGGTTGCCGCAACAAAATTCATATCCGTGTTTTCATCCAGTTTCATATAAGCTGGTGTCGGCAGGCCGGCTCCCAAAAGAAGTTCCTTGCAACGTAACTTGTCCATAGCCAGTGCCGAGGCCAGTACACCACTGCCGGTAAAAGGAATACCCATGACTTCAAGCACACTTTGCATAATGCCATCTTCACCACCCGGACCATGCAGAACAATAAAAGCGGCATCAAAATCACCTTCTGCCAGATCCCTGAAGATAGTTTCACGCTGAACATCAATCCTGTGTGCATCTACACCCGAACGTAACAGTGCTTCAAGCACGGCTGTACCACTTTTTAGTGACACTTCACGTTCCGAAGACCATCCGCCCATGAGTACGGCAACTTTTCCTGTAGCTAGATCATTCATCTTCTTCCCCGGCAAACTGAACTTCCTGCACCAGGCTAATACCATGTTGCTGTTTTACTTTCTCCCTGACTTCATTGATCAGATTTCTGATATCGCTGGCCGTTGCGGTACCGGTATTAATAATAAAGTTAGCATGCTTTTCAGAAACACAGGCACCGCCAATACAGTAGTTTTTAAGCCCACAGCTTTCGATCAACCTTGCAGCATAATCACCTTGTGGATTTCTAAATACCGAACCTGCATTAGGTAACTGTGTGGGTTGTGTCGCACCACGTCTTGCCAGATGAGCCTTGATCTTCTCCTGGCTGACGTTCTTATTTCCCTGTTGCAGCTGCATTGTTGCAGAGACAAACCACTCATCCAGTGGTGGCTGCTGTTTAAACTCAACATGGCGATACTGGATATTAAAATCCGCTTTATCATGCAGGTGGAGCTCACCACGACTATCGATGGTCTGAACCTGGCTGACGATATCCCAGGTTTCGCCTCCGAGTGCACCGGCATTCATTTTTAATGCACCACCGATGGTACCGGGGATGCCACAGAGAAATTCGGCGCCTGCCAGTGATTCTTTGGCGCTAAAACGCGCAAGCTTTGGACTGGCCACGCCGGCTTCAACATAAATCTGGTTATTATCAAGTCGTTGCATTCTGTTCAGTACACCACTGGTGCAAATTAC
>JALUTJ010000233.1 GCA_027057985.1 Chromatiales bacterium | reverse complement strand
CATTGAGGCGTTTTAGCACATAGTCATGACGTTGCTCGAAAGCCTTTAGCATTTCTGTTACACAGGACTGGTCGCCATTTAAAGCTGCCTCGGCGGCTACCTGTGAAATGGAAGTCGGGTTCGAGGTGCTTTGTGACTGAATTTTTTTCATTGCCCTGATCAGCTCAACCGGCCCTGCGGCATATCCAATTCGCCAGCCCGTCATGGAATAGGCTTTGGAAACCCCATTGAGGACGATGGTGCGCTCGTACAGTTCCGGGCAGGCCATGACGATATTGGTGAAGGGCTCTTCTGCCCAGAGAATATGCTCGTACATATCATCGGTGGCCACCAGCACATGCGGGTGCTTCAGTAACACGGCACCCAGGGCCTCCAGCTCAGCCCGGGTATAGGCCTTGCCAGATGGGTTCGAGGGGCTGTTAATGACCACCAGCCGGGTTTTGTCGGTTATGGCTTTTTCCAGCTGTTCCGGGGTGATTTTAAATTGCTGTTCAATCTCCGCCTCGACAATCACCGGGCTGGCATCAGCCAGCAGAACCATGTCCGGGTAGGAAACCCAGTAGGGTGCGGGAATAATGACTTCGTCACCTTCGTCGAGCAGGGCCTGGGCGAGATTGAAAAAGCTTTGTTTGCCGCCACAGGAAACCAGTACCTGTTCCGGGGTGTACTCAAGTTGATTATCACGGGAAAACTTGTCGATAATGGCCTGTTTCAGGCTGGCAGTGCCGTCCACCGGGGTATAGCGGGTAAAACCCTCGGCAATGGCCCGGGTGGCGGCCTGTTTGATGTGATCAGGAGTGTCAAAGTCGGGCTCACCGGCGCCGAGGCCAATAATGTCCTTGCCTTCGGCCCGTAACTGGGCTGCTCGCGCGGTAATCGCCAGCGTAGGCGAGGGTTTAATGCGTTGCACGCGATCTGACAGCTTGAAATCCAACTTGGTAATCTCCACACATCCGTTCATTAAAGAAGTGTAATATACTGCAAACTGGAGCCAAGGTCATATTTTTTCATCCGCAATGTGGCCACAGTCACGATGAGATTTATTTTAGTATTAGTTGTTGCGTGATGCGCAATACGCTATACTTTATTCATGATTATCTCGTTTAAACACAAGGGACTGAAACGGTTTTACGAGTCAGGCACTACCTCAGGTATCCAGGCAGTGCATAAATCGAAATTACGCATGATTCTGGTGGCTCTGGAAACAGCACAGACCATTGAAGATATGGATATTCCAGGTTTCAGACTCCATGCACTCAAAGGCAATCTAAAAGGTGTCTGGTCGATAATGGTAAGTGGAAACTGGCGAATTACATTTAAATTTGAGAACGGGAATGTATATGTTGTTAATTATGAGGACTATCACTGATGAATATGCATAATCCACCACATCCGGGTGAATTTATTAAAGAGGTGTACCTGGAGCCGTTTAATATCAGTTCCCGGACTGTTGCAGAAAAGCTGCGCGTTTCTCCATCAACGTTTAACAGGCTGGTGAATGCTCAGAGTAATATTTCCCCGGAAATGGCATTAAGACTGTCCAAAACACTCGGGCGCTCACCGGAGAGCTGGCTGGCGATGCAGGACAGCTATGATCTGTGGCATGCCCGCAATAAAATTGATCTGCGCAAGGTCAAAAAACTGAAAATTGAAGCAGCATAACCCCTAAGAGCAACTCTCCAGCTGAAACAACAAATCAATGAGAAAAACTTTTCAACTTCAATCCGATTACCAGCCGGCGGGCGACCAGCCGGTGGCCATCTCGCAGCTGGTGGATGGGCTCAGGGCAGGGGAGGCTGGCATGACCCTGCTGGGGGTAACCGGCTCGGGCAAGACTTTTACCATGGCTAATGTGATCCAGGAACTGCAACGTCCTACCCTGATCATGGCGCATAATAAAACCCTGGCGGCTCAGCTTTACGGGGAAATGAAAGCATTTTTCCCCAATAATGCTGTGGAGTATTTTGTTTCCTACTACGATTATTACCAGCCGGAGGCCTATGTCCCGGCCTCGGATACTTTTATCGAAAAGGATGCCGCAATCAATGAGCATATCGAGCAGATGCGGCTTTCAGCCACCAAGGCACTGCTGGAACGGCCGGACACCATTACCATTGCCACGGTGTCGGCCATTTATGGTCTCGGTGATCCCTCTTCCTACCTGGAAATGGTGTTACACCTGGATCGAGGTGAAGAAATTGGTCAGCGCAAAATTCTGCAAAAGCTGACCGCGCTGCAATATACAAGGAATGATACCGAACTGAAGCGGGGTACCTTCCGTGTACGGGGGGAGGTGATCGATATTTTCCCCGCGGATTCGGAGAAAGATGCCATTCGCGTCGAGATGTTCGATGACGAGGTGGAGAAAATCAGTTTTTTCGATCCGCTGACCGGGGAAGTGATAAAAACCGTGCCACGCACCACGGTTTACCCCAAAACGCATTATGTGACCCCGCGGGAAAATATTCTCAACGCGGTGGAACAAATCAAGGCCGAACTCAAGGAAAGGCTGGAAGAGCTCTATGCCAGTAACAAGCTGGTGGAAGCACAGCGACTGGAACAGCGTACCCGCTTCGATATCGAGATGATGCTGGAGCTGGGGTACTGCACCGGGATTGAGAACTACTCCCGTTACCTGTCCGGGCGGCAGCCGGGCGAGCCCCCACCCACGTTTATCGATTACCTGCCGGATAATGCCCTGTTGATCGTGGATGAATCCCACGTCAGTATTCCGCAGATTGGTGCCATGTATAAAGGGGATCGCTCGCGCAAGGAAAACCTGGTGAACTATGGTTTTCGCCTGCCATCGGCACTGGATAATCGGCCGTTGAAGTTTGATGAGTTTGAAAAGCTGATGCCACAGACCATTTTTGTCTCTGCCACCCCTGCCGACTATGAAAAACAACATTCCGGGCAGATTGTCGAGCAGGTGGTAAGGCCTACCGGGCTGCTGGATCCGCTGATTGAAGTCCGGCCGGCCACCACCCAGGTGGACGACCTGCTTTCCGAGATTCGAAAACGTGCCGAAATCAGAGAAAGGGTGCTGGTCACCACCCTGACCAAGCGCATGGCCGAGGACCTGACCGATTACCTGGGCGACCACGGCATCAAGGTGCGCTACATGCACTCGGACATCGATACCGTGGAGCGTATCGAGATTATTCGGGACCTGCGACTGGGGCACTTCGATGTGCTGGTGGGTATCAATCTACTGCGTGAAGGCCTGGATATCCCGGAAGTGAGCCTGGTGGCCATACTCGATGCCGACAAGGAAGGTTTTTTGCGCTCGGAACGATCGCTTATCCAGACCATTGGCCGTGCTGCACGCAATGCCAGTGGTATGGCGATTCTTTATGCCGATAAGGTCACGCAGTCGATGCAAAAAGCGATGGATGAAACCCGGCGGCGACGGGAAAAACAGATTGCCTTTAACGAGGAACATGGCATTACCCCGACCACGATTCAAAAGAAAGTGGCCGATATTATGGAAGGTGCCTACGGCAAGCATGCCGAGCAGTACTCCGAGGCAAGCAAGGTGGCCGAAGACGAGGCCGCTTATGCTGAAATGGATGACAAGGCCTTCAAAAAACTACTGGAGCAGCTTGAGCAGCAAATGTACAGGCATGCCCAGAACCTGGAATTTGAAGAAGCCGCCAATATCCGCGATAAAATCAAAAAAATGGAAGCCTCACAGCTGGGAATAAAATAGTTCGCTTGTTTGAGCCCGCCATCTACAGCCATCATGGTTCCGATGACCCGTCGCGTCCGTAATAATCTCCTCAATTGTCACAAAATGTAAAATCTTCAAAAAAGGCAATAAAACCTTGAAAATTAATGTTTTTGTTTGTTATTGTTCATAGCCTGAACGCTTAAGGGAATGCCGAAGTTGCAAGACGAAGTTGCCTATAAATTGCTCAAGATAATCGAGGATGAACCCCATCTGAGTCAGCGAGAAATCGCAAAAAAAATGGGGGTAAGCCTGGGCAAAACCAACTATTGCCTCAAGGCCCTGATCGACAAGGGATTTATCAAGTTACAGAATTTCTACAACAACAATAAAAAAAGCGCGTATATCTATTTACTCACCCCTAGAGGCATCGAAGAAAAAGCTGCAGTGACCTACCGTTTTCTGCAACGAAAACTCAAAGAATACGAGGACATCAAGCAGGAAATCGAAAAACTTGAATCAGAAGCCGCACTGGCGAACGTGGAGGCAGGTAGAGATGAGCCTTGAATATCCACATTGCCAGTTTTGCAAGACAAAAGACAGTATGGAACATAGCCGTTTCTTCTCTTTCAGGGAGACGACACACGGAATGGCAGTAGTAGAGCGAAGCAGGCTGCCAGAGCTGAAGGTCAGGATGAGGGGGTATATACATTCATCGAACCAGATAAGTCCCTTCTCTCCTGCAACAAAGCGAACACTGAACACAGTAGTCCCTTCTCCCTCAGGGAGAAGGTTAGGATGAGGGGATAAACACCAATGAATGCCAGACCCTCATCGAAACAAACACGTTCCTGGTACCTTGTTGTCAGCAAACCCAAATCTGAGTTTAAGGCCCAGGAAAACCTGCTGCGCCAGGGTTATGAAGTTTA
>JALUTJ010000232.1 GCA_027057985.1 Chromatiales bacterium | reverse complement strand
TTGATGGCTTACAGGTACTCGATCCAGAGCCTTTAACCCGTGAAGGGATTGAAATGCTGCGCTCAATGATACCCAGCAGTATCAGTCTCAACCTGAAACTTCGCATGAATAATGTCAGGCACTATATCGAGGTGGACCCGGTACAGTTTAACCAGGGCCTGATGAACCTGGTAATCAATGCCCGTGATGCAATAAAAGCAGATACCGGTAATATTGATGTTACTCTGGAGTATCTTAGTCATGCCAGGGGGCTGTGTAGTTCCTGCCATATTCCATTTTCAGGTCGTTTTATCCGTCTTTCGGTTTCCGATAATGGTGAAGGGATTAAAAAGGCCATTATAAGCAGAATATTTGATCCTTTTTTTACCACCAAGGGGGTGGGTAAGGGCTCCGGTATGGGGCTGTCGATGCTGCATGGTATTGTTCATAGTAGTGGGGGTCATATTATGATTAAGAGCTCGGACAGGGGCACGGCTACAGGTACCCGGATTGATATCTATTTCCCTGAGGTACATCCACGCACTGTTGAGGAAAAGGCTCCAGATTACACGCAAACGAGCAGCGAAAATACCGCTGTTGGTAACCGAATTGTAGTGATTGACGATGAACCTCTTTTAACCCAGTATATGAAAGAATTACTGCAACTCCACGGTTATCAAGCCACTGTCTTTAACAATCCACTCAAGGCAATGAACTATCTTGAGCAGTATCTACAGCAGGTGGATCTCGTCATTACCGACCAGACCATGCCGGGGCTGACAGGTATTGAACTGGTCGCAAAATTACGACAGAACGAAACACGTATCCCGGTAATTCTGTGCAGTGGCTATAGTGAAGTCGCTCTCGATAGCCATGCAGCGTCTTCTGAAGTAGACATCTTTCTCGAGAAGCCTTTTACCGATAAGAGCCTGATGGCTTCCATTTCCAGCCTGCTGGCCTGAAGCAGCAACTTTTACGTAAAAAATAGTTGACTTATTCACCCTGAATTAGTTTAATAACTAACCAGTCAGTTATTTATGTTCGATTTCCGGGGCTATTTAGCGTGATATCTGAAAATAAACAGCAGAAATCCACACAAAAGCAGGGAGGGGATAATTCGGCCTGCAAATGTGGGAAATGGCAGCGGCGCAAGGAAGATCGGCCTGGAGAAATCCTGTTTGCTGCTCTACAGGTCTTTTCCAGCAAGGGCTTTGCCGCGGCAAGGCTGGATGAGGTTGCGAAAAAAGCGGGTGTCTCCAAGGGAACCCTGTACCTGTATTTTGAAAGTAAACAGGCTCTATTTAAGGCGGTGGTGACCGAATTTGTATTGCCTCAGATTCAGCAGGCAGAAGAGCATGCAGAGAGCTACCAGGGTCCGATACGAGATCTGATGAACAACCTGTTACTGCACTGGCAAACTCATATTCTGCAAACCGAACTTGCCGGTATTCCAAAAATGATTATTGCCGAAGCCTCGAATTTCCCCGAGCTTGCTGAATTTTATGTCGAAAATGTTGTAAACCGGGTTCTGGCATTTATTAGCAAACTGGTAAAGCTCGGTATAGAACGTAATGAATTTCGGCAATGTGATCCGGTTAATACTGCCCGAGCTTTCCTTACACCGATGGTGTTTTCTGCTATCTGGCAACACTCGATGTCAGTTTTTGATAAGGGCTTTGACACTAAAGATTACCTTGATACGCATATTGAAATAGTTCTCGATGGATTAACAAAGGACAATCAGGCATGAATAAATACATTTACAGATTTACCCTGGTACTGTTTGGTCTGTTCTGGCTAATGCCACTCCATGCAGCAAGCACACAGAACCTGGATATCTACCAGGTAATGCAAAGAGTTCTGGATCGCTATCCATTATTGAAAATTTCTGAGTATGACGTTGCACGTGCGGCCGAGCAGAAACAGCAGGTTGAAAGTAGCCTGGGCTGGATCCTGCAGGCAAATACAGGGCTTAAACATGATCTTAGTGCCTTTGGCACACCATCCGACACCATGGATGTGAATGGTTCACTATCACGACGTTTACAGTCTGGCTCAACGATTAGCGTTACCGGTTCCTACCGCTATGAAGACAGTGCTTTCGTATTCAGTTCTGCTTTCCCCAATCCATTTACAACGACTCGACTGGATCTTAATTATCGTATGCCATTGGCTCAGGGTAGCGGTAATCCTCTCTACCAGCAGGGTATTATCTCGGCTGAAGCAGGTCATGAACTTGCACAGGCCAATATGGAATTAACCCGCATCAATCTTGCCGAGCAGGTGAAAGACCTTTTCTATGGACTCGCACTAACCCGGATCCGGCTCGATAATGCCATGCAGGCGGTTAAACGTACCCGTAAACTTGAAAAATACATTCTTTCAAATGTGAAACTGGGACTGCTTGATAAAAAAGACAGGTTACAGGTACAGGCACAGTTAAATAATACTCGTGCCGATGTTAGCAATATACAGGTACAACTTAATAACCAGTTAAGATTACTTAATCGCCTGCTACAGGATGACTGGAATCAGAAAACGAACCCGGTATTACTAAAGCCCGGCAATAAAAACTTTGCCACTGAACAACTGATTCAAATGGCGCTGGATTATCATCCTGCAATCAGGGCGTCACGTGCAAAGATTAAGATTGCCGAAAGCAAAATTGCCTCTGCACGTGATAGCAAAAAAGATAATCTTGACCTGGTGTTATCTGTAGGAACACGAGCAACAAATGGAGACAGCAATACTGGCGTTATTAAAGCCTCTGACTGGGCGGGTTCAGTTAGCCTTGAATATAAGCACCTGTTTGATGAAAAAGGTGTTTCTTCTGAGTATCGGCAGGCACAGCTGGATAAGAATATTGCTCTGCAGGAACTTAATAAGAATGAAGATGATCTGCGCTATAACATTTCTGGACTGGTGAGTGAAATTTATGCGGCACGTAAAGCTGTAGCTGCAGCACTACGCAAGGAAAAGAGTGAAGCAAAGAAACTCAGCGAAGCTGAACAGCGATATCGTACTGGTCGTGCTGATATTGCTCAGATTATTCAGTTTCAGAATGAATATTCCTTTGCCCGCCTGGCTTACCAGACCCGCAAGGTAGAGCTGAATAACCGTATTCTTGCATTAAAAATCATCACCGGCCAGTTCTGGGATGAATTAAATAATCGCCATGGAGTTGAAAAATGAAATCAGTATTTCGCTTTTTTGTCGAACGACCCTTGATGGTCAACCTCATTTCTATTTTCTTAATGGCGGTTGGTATTTATGCGATGGTCGATATTAACCGGGAAGCATTTCCTAATGTAAACCTGGATAAAATACGAATCGATGTTCCGTATCCCGGTGCTTCTCCTGCAGAAATTGAGCGCCTGGTGATTACGCCAATTGAACAGGAATTAAAGGCAATTGATGGAATCGATACCATGAACTCGATTGCTTTTAGTGGCTCAGGGATTATTAACCTGGAACTGGATCCAGATTCCAGTAATCGGGACCAGGTTGCCAATGATGTTCAGCTTGCGATTGACCAGGTCGATTTACCTGAAGATTTACCTTCTCAGCCGCATGTGCTGGAAATTGATGGCAAGGTGTTTCCTGTTATCCAGATGGCAATCTCGGGCCCCTTTTCCGAACTGGAGCTGAAACGACTGGGTGACCAGATAGAGGATGATCTTCTTGCCATCGACGGCATTGGTCGGGTTCAGGTGCAGGGTGATCGCAAAGCAGAGATCCGGGTAACAGTGGATCCTGACAAGCTCGCATTTCATCGCATATCGATAGGCCAGGTTTCGGCCTTACTGCGTGAATGGAATATCAACTCGCCTGGTGGAAATATCGATACTGAAGAAGGGCAGAAAACGGTTCGTATTGTTGGCCAGTTTCAGAGTATAAAGGATGTTGCTGGCCTGGTATTACGATCCAATGATCGTGGTGATGCCATTACGCTTGCCGATGTTGCACATATCGAGGAAGCACTGGAGATTCCCAATATCTATCTTGACTCTGGCGGGAACCCGGCGCTTAACATGATTATCATGAAAAAAACCGAGGCGGATATTATCGACCTTGTGGATAGTGTTAAGGATTATATAAAAACAATTCCATTGCAATACGGCTCGAATGTGCATGTAACAACTTCACAGGACTTTTCCCGTTTTGCACGTTTGCGACTTGGCGTGCTGACCAATAATGGTATTGTTGGCCTGATACTGGTATTTATCTCGCTAATCCTGTTCCTGCGCTTTTCAGTAGCCATGACAACAACATGGGGACTGCCAATTGTATTTTTAACCGGTCTTTATTTGCTTTATCTCTCCGGTATTACCCTGAACCTGATATCCATGCTTGGCTTTATTATGGTGCTGGGTATGCTGGTGGATGATGCCATTATTATCGGGGAGAATATCACCTATCATATGGAGCAGGGTGACTCGCCGGATGAAGCTGCGGTCAAAGGGGCTTATGAACTATTCGGTCCAGTAAGCACGACCATCCTTACGACCGTTACTGCATTTTTACCACTGATGTTCATGTCCGGCATGATTGGTAAATTCATTATCGCGATACCCGTGGTGGTGATTTCATTAC
Organism: Chromatiales bacterium; assembly: GCA_027057985.1. GTDB lineage: Bacteria > Pseudomonadota > Gammaproteobacteria > UBA6429 > Thiohalophilaceae > JAGLTQ01. The sequence goes on along the minus strand of JALUTJ010000232.1, from coordinate 46 downwards.
TGTTCTTTTCCTGGCTTGAAGCATTTTTAATCCTGCCAAGCCATGT
>JALUTJ010000231.1 GCA_027057985.1 Chromatiales bacterium | reverse complement strand
CATGGGAAAAAGAGGTTTCCGAATTTCCATGGACTTACCAGATGACAGAAACCTGTTACATTATCGAGGGCAAGGCCATTGTGACTCCGGATGATGGTGAGCCGGTAACGATTCAGCAGGGTGACCTGGTTATCTTTCCAAAGGGCATGTCCTGCACCTGGAAAGTACTTGAGCCGATTGAGAAATACTATAACTTTAGTGAGACATAAGCAGAAAAAATTCTCTAACCATGGCGGGTTCAGAGTCTGTTGTTTCATTTATTCAGATTTCACCTATACTTTTAACTGAAAGTGCGTTGTAGATAACAGTTTTATACTTGAAGTGCCTTTCACCCGGGAATAGGCTGGTGTTGGTGTAAATAAAGCCTGTTTATGATGACAATACAGGAATGGAGACTGATAATGAAACAAAAGTTCGTGGTGAGATTTTTACTTCTTTTTATTTTTACCGGATTGATCGCAGCATGTTCTGCCTTGCTGCCTCCTTATGATGCAACGGCTTTTGGCAAGCATAAGGTTTATGCGCTGGTGACGGTTGTATCACCTAAAGATGTTGAAGGTGGTGACACCAGAACAATTCAGGGTGTGCTCGCCGGTGGTAAATATTACTATTCCGCACAAAAAGCGTTGAATGGCAGTATCTATAAAATAGAGCAGGCCATGCGTAAACACAGTGCCTTTAAACTTTATTCGCCGGCAAAACTCAAACGTAGCCACGCCTATCGATCAACCCGTTCCGACAGCAAACCCTCTGGCGCAATAATTCCCAGGGGTTACAGGTTTATTGTTAGCAAGGAAAAACTGACCAGCCTGGCGAGAAAGCTGAAGGTCGATGGTGTAATCGTCATGCGAGTAAACTTTGGCTATAAGTTCTATGGCAATACCCTGGGTGTCATTGGCGCTGCTGGCAAGACCCATCCAAAGATCGGGGTGGATGTGAAGTTCTTTAACCGGGACGGAAAAATGGTTTACCAGACAGCCGGGACGAAAATTGCCAGTCGCGGCGTAGCGTCAAAGGCACAGGGTGCCGATCCGAAAAAATTAACGCCACAGCTGATTAAATTTGCACCTTTGGCAGTAAAAGCAATCGTTGATCGTCTGGATAATCGCTTTAATCGCAAATAATTGCAGCTTACCCTGGAAAAATATAGATGCCAGACTTTAGCCTGACAAAAATATCTTGTTCCCGGATATTTTTCTCACAAAACGTTATTCGCGACACGCTATGCACCATCCCTGGCCGCTCGACGATTTCATCCCTGAAATCGACGGTCGCTCATAACATTTTGCTGCAAAATATTCTGTTACGTGCAAAAATAAAACTTTGCGGCCTTTGCGGTGAATCATTTTGTCGGCTCTGCTTCGCTTGAGCCGACCGCTTGCTCGCAGCGGGTAAAACCAGAATGCAAGCACTCGGGGCAGCGATGAGAAAGTTAATACAGATTTGTTTTGGTGTGATTAAACACCAAAATAAATACCAGCCTCAGGTCGTTTTTAATACTTGAGGCGGGGGTGGAGAGATGGTATCTACAATTTTTCACCGCAAAGGTCACGGAAATACATCGAGGAGATCGTAGCTCGGTTCAAGGAACAAAGTGACGGAACCGACACAAGGCCTCGTTGTTTTGGTGAAAATTTTTGCCTTATCCCTTTCTTTGCGGTACATATAGGGCATGGTTTACCTGCTTATTCTTGTTTTTGTTATCGCGCTATTATTCGGCCCGCAATGGTGGGCACAATATACTTTCCGTCGCTATGATAAGCCGCTTGATCGCCTGCAGGGTACGGGTGGAGAGCTGGCACGACATCTGCTGGATCGTTTCGGCATGCAGGATGTGCGGGTGGAAAAAGGAGAACCGGGGAGTGATCATTATGATCCTGCCGATCGCGTGGTAAACCTGTCACCGGGGAATTATGATCACAAATCACTGACCGCGATTGCGGTGGCTGCCCACGAGGTCGGTCATGCGATTCAGCATCACCGTAATGAACCCCTGCTGGCCTGGCGAACCCGACTGATTATTTTCGCTAACGCGATTCAGAAGTTTGGTGTTTCTGTTTTTATCGTTATGCCTGTGGTGACAGCACTGACACGTGCCCCGGTGCTGGGCGGGTTTTTATTTCTGGTAGGAATTTCTACCATGTTGACGGCAACCCTGGTTCATCTTGTTACGCTGCCAGTTGAAACCGATGCCAGTTTTAAAAAGGCTTTGCCTATACTTGAACAGGGATATGTCGAAGAGAAAGATCTACCAAAGGTAAAAAGTATTCTACGCGCAGCCGCGTTGACCTATCTTGCCGCGTCACTTTCGAGTTTACTGAATCTGTGGCGCTGGATAGCGATTCTTAAAAGGTAAGATGTTTGTCAGAATAAATTCTGACCTGCATAAAAATAACTTTGCGTTCTTTGTGTCTTTGCGGTGAAAAAACTCTCGGCTCCGCTTCGCTTGAGCCGATCTACATGAGACCCTGGTGTTTTTGCGGTGAAAACTTAAATATTATTTTTTGTTTTTGACCACGATTGAGGCGATACCAAGGCTGCGTAATCGACGCCGGGTCTGGTTGAGGGCTTTAATGCTGGTGAGTGGGCCAATACGTACCCGGTGCCAGCTATCGGTATCATTGATTTTTACTTTCTGTATCGTTGCCTCGATCCCTTCGAGCGCAAGGCGTGCCTTTAGTCTGTCGGCTTCTTCATACTTACGGAAAGAGCCAGCCTGCAACATGTATTCGGTCGTTACCTGTGGCTGTTTGCTATCGGTTTCTTTTTTCTTGATCAGTTCCTGTTCAGGAATCGCCACTTCCAGTTCTGGCAGGATAGTATAGAAATCAAAACGCGGTTTAGTGGTTGTCTTCTCTGGTTCAGGCGGAGGTGTAGATTGTTCTTTTTTTACCCCGCGCGCTTCATTCTGCTTTTTACCCTGGAAAACTTTTGCCACGGTGTCACTGATTTCCATCTTGCCCGAGGTGTTGTCCTTGATATAAACCAGCAGTGCGACAAACAGGCCGATAAACAGACCGGCGAGTAACCATAACCAGCCGGGGATGGGTCGGGATTCGCGGTGCTGGCTTTTGGCATAGTCTCTTGGCATAGTTTGCTTCTTTAGCGGTGGTTACATTTCTTCAGGTGCAGACACGCCGAGCAGGCCCAGTCCATTCTGCAGGACCTGTTTCGTTGCCCTGATTAAACACAGACGTGCATCACGTAGTGCGGCATCATCAACAATAAACTGATGCGCATTGTAATAAGTATGGAAATCATTCGCCAGATCACGCAGGTAATGCGCAAGGGTATGTGGCTCATGGTTAAGCGCGGCAGATTCAACACGTTCGGCAAATTTAGACAGCGTGGTCATCAAGGCCTGTTCATGTTTTTCATTCAGCAGATTCAGTTGCGCGAGACCATTTTCATTGTCGTGCTGTAACCCTTTTTCTTGCAGCTGACGTAACACGCTGCAAACGCGGGCATGGGCATACTGGATATAGTACATCGGGTTTTCATTCGACTTCGAAGTGGCAAGCTCAAGATCAAAATCGAGATGCTGTTCGCACTTACGCATGACGTAGAAGAAACGTGCCGCATCGTTCCCCACTTCCTTGCGTAACTGGCGTAGGGTAACGAATTCACCAGAGCGGGTCGACATCTGCATTTTTTCCCTGCCACGGTAAAGGATAGCAAACTGTACCAGCAGTACATGCAGTTTTTCCGGGTCGTCGCCGACGGCCTGCATGGCGGCTTTTACCCGCGGCACATAGCCATGGTGATCGGCACCCCAGATGTCGATCACGGTTTCATAGCCGCGTTCCAGCTTGTTCATATGATAGGCGATATCCGAGGCAAAGTAGGTGGTCTGGCCATTGGCACGCACCAGCACGCGATCTTTTTCATCACCAAACTCGGTCGATTTGAACCACAGTGCACCTTTGATTTCCTTTGTATAGCCGGACTGTTTCAGGCGTTCGATGGCTTCGGCCACCTTGCCGCTTTCGGTGAGGCTGCGCTCGGAGAACCATTCTTCATAAACCACGCCGAAGTGCGCCAGATCATCGCGGATATCATCGAGAATATAGTTGAGACCGGTATCAAAAATAAAACGGTAGTCTTCTTCTCCCAGCGCCTGTTTTGCCTGTTCGATCACCGCATCGATAAATGCTTCCTTGTCCCCGCCCTCGTCTTCATCTTTGGGCAGACTGCTGGCAATGCTGTTCCAGTCGGCCTGGAAACGATCACCGTGATTACGGTGCAGGTGGGCAGCGATATCCCAGACATAGTCACCCTTGTAGCCGTTACTGGGCAGGTAATCCGGATCAGGCAGTGCGCCACAGAGACTGAGATAGCGCACCCAGACGCTGGCGCAGAGAATATCCATCTGCCGGCCGGCATCATTGACATAGTATTCACGGTGTACCTTGTAACCGACCGCGGCCAGCAGATCTGCAACGGTGGCACCGTAGGCGGCACCGCGCCCATGCCCTACATGGAGCGGGCCGGTGGGATTGGCAGAAACAAATTCCACCTGGACTTTCTTGCCACGACCAATGGTGGAGTGGCCATAGGCTTCGCCGGCATCAAGGATAGCCGGGATAACAGCAGTTAATGCACCACTGTTCATAAAGAAGTTGATAAAGCC
>JALUTJ010000230.1 GCA_027057985.1 Chromatiales bacterium | reverse complement strand
GTACCCCGTATCCGGCTGAAGAAAAGGAAGTGCGTGAGTCGATGGAGCTCTCCCTGCGCTGGGCCGAGCGTTCGAAAAAGGCGCATGCAGATAACCCGGCCGCCCTGTTTGGTATCGTACAGGGCGGGATGTACCCTGAACTGCGGGAAATCTCGCTCAATGGCCTGGTGAAAATCGGTTTCGATGGCTATGCCATTGGCGGTCTTTCGGTCGGCGAGCCGAAAGAAGAGATGCTCAAGGTGCTGGATCATCTTAAGTCACGCATGCCGGAAGACAAACCTCGTTACCTGATGGGAGTCGGTACTCCGGAAGATATTGTTGAAGCGGTACGCCGCGGGGTTGATATGTTCGACTGTGTCATGCCCACTCGTAATGCCCGCAATGGTTTTCTCTTTACCCGCAAGGGCATGGTGAGGATTCGCAATGCAAAATATGCCGAGGATACTGGCCCGGTGGATGACGAATGTGACTGCTATACCTGTAAAAATTATAGCCGCGCTTATCTGCGGCATCTGGACAAAACCCGGGAAATTCTCGGTTCGCGTTTGAATACTATCCATAATCTCCATTATTATCAGTATCTTATGGCGGGTTTGCGCAATGCCATCGCCAATCAGCGGTTGCAGCAATTCGTCGAGGAATTTTATGACAAACGCGGCCAATCGGTTCCGGTTATGTCATAATAGCGCGCAAAATTAAATTGACTATTTTGAAGAAGGTTAAAAAATGAGCTTTTTTATTTCTGATGCAGTCGCTGCCGCGGCACCGGCACAACAACAGGCGGATCCCATGACTTCACTGATTTTCTTTGGAGGCATGATCCTGATTTTTTACTTTATCCTGATTCGCCCCCAGTCCAAGCGTGCCAAGGAGCATCGTGAACTGGTGAGCAAATTAGCCAAAGGTGATGAAGTTGTTACCAGTGGCGGCATCATGGGGAAAATTACCGATGTGACCGAGCAGTACGTGACAATGGAAATTGCCGATAACGTACAAATCAAGGTTCAGAAACCTTCAGTTGCTACGGTATTACCAAAAGGCTCATTGAAGGCCGCACAAAAAGATTAAAGGACTGCCCGGGCACCCGCCCGGGAAAAATTAAAATAAAGATTCAGGTAGCATCACCATGTTAAATCAGTATTCCCTGTGGAAATACCTTTTATTGATCGTTGTGCTGATATTCGGCACGCTCTATGCCCTGCCCAACCTCTATGGCTCCGATCCGGCCATCCAGGTTTCTGCCACGCGAAGCAGCACGGTTGACGAGGACACCGAGAACACCGTTCTGAAAACATTAAAGAGTAAAAATATTCAGCCACTGAAAACGGTGCTGGATAACAAGGGCTTGCTGGTACGTTTTAACGATGTCGAGCAGCAACTTGAAGCAGCTGACATTATCCGTGATGCCCTCGGTGAAGATTATACCGTAGCTCTGAATCTTGCTCCTTCCACCCCGGCCTGGCTACGTTCCATGAATGCCAAACCCATGTATCTTGGTCTGGACTTACGTGGTGGGCTGCACTTTTTAATGGAAGTGGATACCGATCTGGTACTGCGTCAGGCGATCGAAAGTTATTCCAACGATATGCGTAGCCTGTTACGTAAAAAGAAGATTCGTTACCTGGCGATTCGTGATAATAAAGATGCAGTCATGGCGAAATTCCGTTCTGCAGAGTTGCGTGACAAAGCAATGAGTGCTGTTCGTTCCAGTATGAATGATCTCAAACTCAGTGATTACGAGGAAGCGGGGGCATTTTATTTTTCAGCCAGGCTGAAAAAGCCAGCGATTGTCAGCCTGAAAAAATCTGCGCTCCAGCAGAATGTCACTACCCTGCGTAACCGTGTCAATGAGCTTGGCGTGGCCGAGCCGGTTATCCAGCAGCAGGGTGATAACCGCATCGTGGTGCAGTTGCCGGGTATTCAGGACAGTGCCCGTGCCAAGCGAATTCTGAGCGCCACGGCGACCCTGGAGTTCCGCCTGGTTGATGTCAATGTTTCACCACAGGACGCCGTGGAAGGGCGTATTCCGCCGACGGCACGTTTATATCGTGACCGCCAGGGTAATCCGGTGGTGCTGAAAAAACGCGTGATTATTACCGGCGATCGTATCACCAATGCTTCTTCTGGCTTTGACAGTGAAAGCGGTAGTCCAATGGTATCGGTGACACTCGATGGTGCTGGTGCCCGGGTAATGGCCCAGACCACGAAGAAGAACCTGAAAAAGCCAATGGCGGTCGTCTTTATCGAGCAGAAGCAAAGCAGTAAGCTGGTGGATGGCAAGCGGGTCAATACTACGCGCAAGATCGAAGAAGTCATTAATGTTGCTACTATCCAGGGTGTATTCAGCAAGCGCTTTCAGATTACCGGCCTCGATGATGGTAAAGAAGCACGTAACCTAGCACTGTTACTGCGAGCTGGTGCACTTGCTGCTCCAATACGTATTGTTGAGGAACGTACCATTGGGCCGAGTCTGGGTAAGGACAATATCGAACGCGGTCTGAACTCGGTGATTATCGGTATGATCGCGGTGTTGGCCTTTATGCTTATCTGGTACCGGGGCTTTGGCCTGGTCGCTGATATTGCATTGGTCTTCAACCTGGTGCTGATCGTCGCTCTTCTTTCCATGTTACAGGCCACCCTGACCCTGCCGGGTATTGCGGGTATCGTGCTTACCGTGGGTATGGCGGTGGATGCCAATGTATTGATCTTCGAGCGTATTCGTGAAGAAATTCGTATCGGTAATACCCCGCAGTCGAGTATTCATGCCGGTTATGAAAAAGCTTTCTCTACCATTGCCGATGCCAATATCACAACGCTGATAGCTGCCATCGTGCTGTATATCTTTGGTACTGGACCTATCAAGGGCTTTGCCATCACCCTGTCAATCGGTATTCTGACTTCCATGTTTACCGCGATTATGGGCACACGTGCAATTATTAACCTGTCGATTGGCGGCAAACGAATCAAGAAGCTTTCTATCTAGTCGATAGCAAGGGAATTAAAAATGCAGATATTTAAAAAGACACCAAGTTTTGATTTTATGGGCAAGCGCAAGATTGCGCTGGTTTTCTCAACCTTGCTGATTCTCGCTTCGATAGCTTCCATTGCCATGAAGGGCCTGAACTTTGGCCTGGACTTTACCGGTGGTACCCTGATTGAAGTTGAGTATCCGCAAACGGCTGACCTGCATCAGGTTCGCCAGCGTTTGCAGGAATCCGGTTATGGTGATGCCGTGGTGCAGAACTTTGGCTCATCGAAGAATGTGCTGGTACGGCTGGCGCCGCGTGAAGGCGTTTCATCAGAAACACTGGGTGACAAGATTCTGGCCGAGCTGCAAAAAGATAATACAGAAGTAAAATTACGTCGTCAGGAATTTGTCGGCCCGCAGGTGGGTGATGAACTGCGTGATGATGGTGGCCTGGCGATGATTATCGCGCTGGCATTCATCCTGATTTATGTTATGGCACGTTTTGAATATCGTTTTGCCCTGGGTTCAATTGCGGCCCTGGTGCATGACGTGATTATTACCGTTGGCGTGTTTTCCTTTTTTCAGATTGATTTTGATCTGACCGTGCTTGCGGCGGTGCTGGCGGTTATCGGTTATTCACTTAACGATACCATCGTGGTGTTTGATCGTATTCGTGAAAACTTCCGCATTATGCGCAAGAAAACCCCGGTTGAGATTATCAACAGTTCTCTGAATCAGACCCTGTCCCGGACATTGATGACCTCGTTTACCACCCTGATCGTGGTTGTCGCCATGTTTTATTTCGGTGGCGAGCTGATTCATGCCTTTTCCATTGCGTTACTGGTAGGTATTCTGATTGGTACCTATTCATCCATCTATGTTGCCAGCAGCATGGTGATTGCGCTGAATATCACTGCAGAGAGTATGATGCCGGTGAAAAAGGAAGGCGAAGACCAGGAAGGTGTTTATATCGAGTAACTGTTGTATCTATCAATAAAAACCCGCCTGGTGCGGGTTTTTTTATACCTGAAAAAAAATGACATCAATATGACACAAAGGAAAGCTTTGTCATAAAACTTACATAATGTTTTGTTAACTTGTCATAAAAGTTTAATATCTAATGGTGGTCTCGTGACAAAACAACTTATTGCTGTAATTTCAGCTTTTATAATTAGTACCCAGCTTTTTGCTGCAACATCAGGCTCAGAATTTCTCCGCATACATGGTTCCAATACTATTGGTGCTAAACTGGCACCGGCACTGGTTTATGGCTGGTTGAAGTCAGATGGATTCCAGGTAAAAAAAGATGAGTTCACCGCAAAGGAAGAACGGTTAATTGTTGCAAAAAAAGGCAATCTAACCAGGACCATAGAAATTCATGCACATGGATCAAGCACCTCGTTCCGTGACTTTGCCAGTGGCAAAACCGATGTTGGTATGGCTTCGCGCAGGATAAAAGCAAAAGAAATACGCAATCTTGCCACACTGGGAAAGATGGACAGTAAGGATTCCGAGTATGTGATTGCGCTGGATGGTCTTCCGGTTATCGTCAATAAAAAGAATCCGTTGGTTAAACTGGATATTAGAACGATAAAAAATATCTTTACGGGTAAGATTAGTAACTGGTCTCAACTGGGCCTGCCAGCAGCACCCATTCATGTTTATGCGCGTGATAAT
>JALUTJ010000229.1 GCA_027057985.1 Chromatiales bacterium | reverse complement strand
GGGTAGAACGGCTCCAGTGCCGTGGTTTTCTCACCGACACCGATAAACTTGATCGGTTTGCCGGTGATATAGCGGGTAGAAAGTGCAGCACCGCCACGGGCATCACCATCGGTCTTGGTGAGAATCACCCCGGTCAGTGGCAGTACATCGTTGAAGGCCCGCGAGGTATTGGCCGCATCCTGACCAGTCATACTATCGACCACGAACAGGGTTTCTGCCGGATTGACGGCATCATGCAGACGGCGAATTTCGGACATCATTTCATCATCGATATGCAGGCGACCCGCGGTATCGATAATCAGGACATCACTGTGCTGGATACGGGCTTCCTGGATGGCGGCATTGGCAATATCAACCGGATCCTGCTCTGCAGTAGAGGGAAAAAACTTTGCGCCCACCTCGGCAGCAACCGTTTCCAGCTGTTTAATCGCGGCAGGACGGTACACGTCCGCACTGACCACCATCACCGATTTTTTCTGTTTTTCCCTGAGCCAGCGGGCCAGTTTTGCCACAGTGGTGGTTTTACCTGCACCCTGCAAACCTGCCACCATGATCACCGCAGGTGGCGTTACATTGAGGTTTAGCGCTTCATTGGCTTCGCCCATGATCTGGGTCAGTTCATCATTGACGATCTTGATCAGTGCCTGCCCCGGGGTCAGGCTTTTCATTACCGTGTCGCCAAGGGCTTTTTCACGCACATGCTCAATAAACTCACGCACCACCGGCAGTGCCACGTCAGCTTCAAGCAGGGCCATACGTACTTCGCGCAGCGTATCCTTAATATTGTCTTCGGTTAAACGACCGACACCCCGCAGATTCCGGATCGTCTGACCCAGACGTTCTGATAAACCATCAAACATAATGCTTTTCCCGCTAAAAATTCTTAATGGCGGCTATTATACCGTAAAAGTATGCCCGGCAGATAAGGGATGTATGGTGTGGGTGGTAATGGCAGACTGGCACTCGGCAAATATCTGGCCTTCCGCCCCCGGCTTGTTATGGCTGATATAAACCGCTGGCTGATGTTTCAGCTTGGCAAGATCCGGGCCCAGCAGGCTGGCACAGTAATGACCCGAGAGGCGACACAGGGATTCATCCCTGTTGGGAAAGGCCGACTCAACAATCAGTAAGTCGAGTCCATCGTGCTGGTTAAGGGCTTGCCAGAAACTATCATTGGTGGTGGTATCACCACTAAAGGCAAACGAGCCGGTTTCGGTTTCAACCCGGTAGCCCACGCCGGGCACAATATGGTTGACCGGGATCATGGTAATGCGACGCTGGTTGATTTCCACGGTTTCCCCGGGGTGCATGACCTGGTACTGCATCACCGGCTTTTCGATATCCGGCAGGCGGGAAAAATCCGGCCAGATCACATTATTGAAGATATGCTTTTTTAACGCAGTAATGGTTTCCTCCATGCCATGGATAATTACCGGCTCATGGGTAATACCAAACATGGTATCCACCAGAAAAGGAATACTGGTGATATGATCCAGGTGTGAATGGGTCAGAAATATATGGCGAATCGAAGCCATTGCCTGCAGGTTAAGATCGCCTAACCCGGTACCGGCATCAATCAGGATATCATCATCCATCAACAATGTTGTTGTGCGTAACCTGCCGCCAACACCACCGCTACACCCCAAGACTTTTAATTCCATTAAACTGCTGTTTCCCCTGTTATTAGACACTGCGCATCAGTTTAGCAACAATACTGCCCCGCTAATGACGCAGCTTCTATACTGACCCGTATTTTTACATAACGTAGTAAAACAAAATGCTACCCCGGTCACAAGTCATTTACCTGCACTTCGTTCAAAATACCGGCCTGTTAGGGGGAATATCGTGAAAACGGAATATATCACCGTGATAAAAAATCGTTTTTTGAGCAACTATTGAGCACGAATCGCCGGAAACATCTTCTCAGTTGTCACGCCTTATGCCATCATTAGCAAAAGAGAAAAATAAATATGATGACATTTTACCTGATTACCTCGATCCTGCTTTATGCGCTGGCAACCGGCCTGCTACTGCGCCTGTGGCGAAAGAAAAGCGGGCCGGTGCAGAAAAAATCCCTGTCCCAGCCTGTTGTGCTACTTGCGATTATTTTTCATGGCCTGTATCTCTATAATATAGCCTATACCCCGCTGGGACTGGATATTGGTTTTTTCAGTACCCTGAGTTTTATTGCCTGGCTGATGGCAACCCTGCTGGTGATTGCCAGCCTTACCCTGCCCGTCGGCTGCCTTGGCCTGCTGGTTTACCCTTTTGCCCTCCTGAGCCTGCTACTGCGTGCCTTTAGTGACCAGCAACACCTGCTAACGACCAGCCTTAGCCCCGGGCTGGAAATACATATCCTGTTTTCATTACTGGCCTACAGCCTGCTGGCGATTGCCATGGCGCAGGCCCTGCTACTGTTTATCCAGGACAGATACCTGCACAATCACCATCCCGGGGGCTTTCTACACAGCCTGCCCTCGCTGGAAACCATGGAAACCCTGTTATTTCGCATTATTGGTATTGGCGTGATCGCCCTCACCCTGTCGCTGCTGACTGGCTTTATCTACCTGGAAGACATGTTTGCCCAGCACCTGGTGCACAAAACCATTTTATCCATGATTGCCTGGGTGGTTTTCGTGGTGCTGCTCTGGGGACACTATACCTATGGCTGGCGAGGCAAACTGGCCATTCGCCTGAGCCTGAGCGGTTTTATCCTGCTGATGCTGGCCTATTTTGGCAGTAAATTCGTTATCGAGCTGTTGCTACAATAGGGCAAAATACTTGACACATCCTGCTCGAATTCATTTAATAGCCCTATCGTAATCACAAAAGGTTAAACCCTCCTTGGACGCCATTCCCATAGGTATGCTTTTCGGCATACTCATTTTCCTGATCCTGGTATCTGGTTTTTTCTCTGGTTCCGAAACCGGGCTAATGAGCCTGAATCGCTATCGGCTGCGTCACCTTGCCGACCAGAAAAACAGGGCCGCGATCCGGGCTTTTAACCTGCTGCAAAAACCGGACAAGCTGATTGGCCTTATCCTGCTGGGCAATAACTTCGTCAATATCCTGGCCTCGGCCATCGCCACCCTGATTGGCATTCGTCTGTTTGGCGAAGCCGGGGTACTGATTGCTACCATTATCCTGACCATCGTGGTGCTGGTTTTTGCCGAGGTCACACCCAAAACCCTGGCCGCAATGCACCCGGAGAAGTTTGCCCTGCCGGCCACCCTGGTACTGGATCCCCTGCTCCGCCTGCTCTACCCACTAGTATGGTTCGTGAATCTGTCTTCGAAGGTGATCTTTAAAATCCTCGGCATCCGCCATGGCACGGCCAGTGACAAGCTAAGCAGCGAGGAACTGCGTATTGTGGTCAATGAGGCTGCCACCATGATTCCGAAAGGGCACCAGAAAATGTTGCTCAGTATTCTCGACCTGGAAAAGGTCACCGTGGATGATATTATGATTCCACGTAATGAAATCATCGGCATTGACCTCGAGGATGAATGGTCGGATATTATCAAGCAGCTTGCCGGGAGCCAGCATACCCGGCTGCCTGTCTTCGAGGGGGATATCGACCATATCGTTGGTATTATCCATATTCGTCGGGCACTGCGCTTTTTCCATGCCGAAGATGCAACAAAAGATGACTTTCGCAAGATTATTCGCGAGGCCTATTTTGTCCCTACCGGCACCTCGCTGAATACCCAGCTATTGAATTTCCAGCAAGTAAGGCGACGTAATGCCATGGTGGTCAATGAGTACGGTGATATTCTCGGGCTTGTAACGCTGGAGGATATTCTCGAAGAAATCGTGGGTGAGTTCACCACCGACCCTTCTGCCAGCCGCAAGGATATCCAGACCCGCGAGGACGGTGCCTACCTGGTGGATGGCAGTATTACCGTGCGGGATCTGAACAAGTTCCTGAACTGGCACCTCCCTACCGAGGGACCCAGGACCCTCAATGGCCTGATTATCGAGTACCTGGAACATATTCCTGAGCCCGGTACCAGTATGATGCTCAATGAATACCCCATCGAAATTATCCAGACCTCGAAGAATGCGGTAAAAACCGTGCTTATCGATCCGAAGCTGGACAGGAAACCGCCGCCAGACACAGAAACATAATATTCTGCCAGTTTTGACAAAAACCCGGCCACTATTGTACAACTGGATTAAAAACAGACTATAATCCCTAGAAATCATTAGAATTTTTGGAGTTTTCATTGTCAAAGTTGACACTTTCTTTTAAAGGCAAGGTGCTTAAGATTTTTCCTGTTTTAAAGGGAAGTATGACGATCGGCAGTGATCCGGGCTGTACCATTTTTATCGACAGCCTCGCCATTATGCCCCAGCATGCCGAAATCAATACCAGTAAAAATGAATCCGCTATTCGGGATCTTGGTACCGAAGAAGGCACCTTTATTGGCCAGACACGCATCGAGGGGCTGCAACCACTCAAGGATGGCGATGTCATTCGTATCGGCAAGCACACGCTGACCTTCGACTTCGCCGAAGATATCAGCAGTGAAACTGATGCCATCGCCGAAGAGGCCGTGCAGCAGGCACCGGTGGAAGAAGAACCCGTTACCATACAGGCACCAGAAAAAAAACAGGGCTGGTTACAGATCCTCAACGGTGCCAACC
>JALUTJ010000228.1 GCA_027057985.1 Chromatiales bacterium | reverse complement strand
CCTTTAGCTCTTTCAGCTCATCGGCAAAATATTTTTTAAAGTTAATATTAAAACGCTGCTCTATCTCTTTAAAGTCAAGAAGGAAATGACAGATCAACTGGTTTATTACTTCACGTCGCAAAATATCATCTTCACTCAGACTAATGCCACGAAAAACCGGCAAATGATTTTTATCCAGCGCTTCGCTGTACTCTTTTATGCTTTTATGATTCTGGCTGTAACTATCGGCCACCTTGCCTATCGAGGTAATACCCAGTGCAACCAGGTCACAGTCGGCATGGGTGGAATAGCCCTGGAAATTACGATAGAGCTGACGTTTTTTCTGTGCAATAGCCAGCTCATCTGTTGGTCTGGCAAAATGGTCCATACCAATATATTCATAACCGGCATCAATCAGTTTATCTGTTACCTGGTGCAGTATTGCCAGCTTTTCTTCTGCCGAAGGTAAATCTTCGGCATGTATCTGGCGCTGGGTTTTAAACAGTTCCGGCAGGTGAGCATAATTAAAGACCGAAAGTCGATCCGGCTGCAGTTCCAGCACCCTGTCAACCGTCTCATTAAAGCTATCCACCGTCTGTAATGGCAGACCATAGATCAGATCAAGACTGACTGAATGAAACTGATGCTTTCTTGCTGCCAGCACCACGTCTCGAGTCTGTTGATAAGACTGGATGCGGTTCACGGCCTTCTGTACCGCCGGGTTGAAGTCCTGCACTCCGAGACTGACCCGATTAAACCCGAGTTGACGCAATAGCTGCATCGAACTGGCATCGACCTCGCGTGGGTCCAGTTCTATCGAGTATTCACCGCTGTCATCATCTAGCAGGGTAAAGTGACGACGGGTTTGCTGCATCAACTCGCTCATTTGCTGGTGACTGATAAAGGTCGGTGTACCTCCACCCCAGTGTAACTGGTGCACCACGCGGGTTGGTTTGAAGAGCATACCCTGCATTTGCAGCTCTTTATAAACCGCCTCAAGATATGGCTGGGCATGGTTACGGTTTTTGGTGACGATTTTATTACAGCCGCAATAAAAACAGATGGTGTCACAAAATGGAATATGAAAATACAATGACAGTGGCGTGTTACGCTCATTACTCAGCTTCACCTGTTGCAGGTAGTCCTGTTCGGTAAAGGCTTCGCTAAACTGAACGGCGGTTGGATAAGAGGTATAACGTGGGCCTGACTTATCATATTTCTTAATCAGTTCATTATCAAAAACAAGTTCTGTCACAAGTATATCCTGCTATGGTTATATTTTATCAGTTCAGTGTTTTATCTTTGCTGCCTCGGCAGCAAAATCATCATGGAATTTTCTTACATCACGCGCATCGAGCATAAACACGCCTTCGCCACCGTATTCAAAATCCAGCCAGGTAAACGGCACCTGAGGAAAAAGTTCAGCCAGTGCCACTTCGCTATTACCTACTTCAACCACCAGTACGCCGTTATCGGCCAGGTGCTCCGCGGCATCACGCAATAGTGGAATAACAAGATCGAGCCCGTTATCTCCGGCAGCGAGTCCCAGTTCCGGTTCATGTCGATATTCATGCGGCAGACTGGCCATATCCTCTGCATCTACATAAGGTGGGTTACTGACAATCAGGTCATATTTTTTTTCTTTCAGCGCACTGAATAAGTCAGATTCAATAAGCTGTAGCCGATCCTCGAGCTGATGCAGCTGTCGGTTCTTTTCTGCTACCGCCAGTGCGGGCTTTGAAATATCGGCTGCATCCACTTTTGCTGCGGGAAAAGCATAAGCACAGGCAATGGCAATACAGGCACTTCCAGTACAGAGATCAAGAATACGCGTTACCTGTTGCGGATTGACCCAGGGCTGAAACTGTTCTTCGATTAATTCAGCGATTGGTGAACGCGGCACCAGGACATTTTCATCGACATAAAAACGTAAGCCGCAGAACCAGGCTTCATGGGTCAGGTAAACCGCCGGCTGTCGTGTTTCGATTCTTTTATCGAACAGGGCTTTAATACGCTGCTTTTCACCTTCGTTAACCGGGCTGTCGAGTACTTCATCGCTAAAGTCCGGCTCACGTTGTAATACATAATAAGCCAGGTAAGCCGCTTCATCTGCGGCATTGTCGGTACCATGTCCAAAATAAATCCCGGCCTTATCGAATAAATCTGCACCGTAAAAAATCATCTCACGCAGGCTGCGGACATCCTGGAGTGACTGCTTTGCTTCACTCATGTATTCGGCTTTCTGGCATGTTTGGGACGAAAGGCCTTGATAAAAGATTCATCGGTTTCCAGATAAGGCCCTTCGATAAGATCGATACAGTAAGGAACAGCCGGAAAAACCGCGTTTAAGCAATCCGCGATTGCTGAAGGCTTACCGGGCAGGTTGATAATTAAAGATTGACCACGAATACCGGCTATCTGCCGGGACAGAATTGCAGTTGGCACAAACTGTAATGATACTGCGCGCATCTGTTCACCAAAGCCATCGAGTATCTTGTCACAGACAGCCTCGGTTGCTTCCGGGGTAATATCCCGTCGCGCCGGGCCGGTGCCACCAGTTGTAACGATAAGACAACAGCCTTCATCATCGGCCAGTTCTTTTAAAACCTTTTCCACTTCATCCTGCTCGTCTGCCACCAGACGCGCCACCGGCTGCCATTCTGTTACCAGTGCGCTTCCCAGCCATTCCTGCATGGCAGGGCCACCCAGATCTTCATACTCACCACGACTGGCGCGGTCGGATACGGTGACAAATCCGATTTTTACTGCTTGTGTCATTCATTAACCTCGTTATTTACAACTACCAATCGAATTTACGGCACAGGTACGGCCATCAATCCAGATCGCATTATCCAGCCGGGCCTGGCTGAAGTCGGTATTCACAATAATGGCATCACGCAGGTTTGCATAGCGCAGATTGGCGTGACTGAAATTTGTATTCGACAGATTGGCCCCCATCAGAGTGGCTCCGGTTAAATCTGCTTCTGTAAAATTGCTCTGCTGCAGGTTAGCCAGGTGTAACTGCACGTATTTCAGGTTGGCCCGGGCAAGATTTGCACTGGAGAGATCCACGGTTTGCAGGTTGGCATTCATCAGATTGGCCGATGTCAGATTGGCCCCGCCAAGTTTTGCGCCACTTAACTGGCAACCCGACCAGTTTACGCCCGGCTGTGCCGCTGCATCACATTCCACTTTGCTTTCCTCGCTGGGTGAATAACGAAAAGCAAGCACCACCAGTGCCACTACAAGAATAAAGACCACCGAAACCTGGATCAGCGTGGTCAGCGCACTGTTTTTCTTTTTTGCCTGCAGGGCAAGGCGGTGCAGACGTTGAATTTCTTCATCTTCGTAAGACCAGCCGCCCTTGCGCCGATCCTGTTCCGGCTCGATGTCGGCCACACCACGGCGCTCATCCGCCCAGCGTCTTGCCGCCGCCAGCTTGCTTTTAAAAGCCGGATCATTTCTGTCCTCGGTAAAGATTTCTGGCACCAGCTCAGGCACCTGGCGGATCTTCAGCCATTCTTCCCTGTCATGACTGACCTCATCATCGAGTCGATAGCGCCCCAGCACCAGTTCCTGTGAAATTTGCCCTCCGGGGAACGGGCCCTTGATTTCAGCATCAGACTGTCGCCGGATATACCATGCACTTGTCATATTCATACTATTTATTCCGTTTGCCCCGTTCAGATTCAGGAAATTGCGAATTGTCCGCTATTATATTAAAGGTATAGCAAAAACGACATGAAAACGGCCGGATTTCTACAAATCAATGGACATTAAACCCCCAAATAATAATTTATACACCAGTATCAGCCGTGGCGTGGCGAGTAATACGCAAAATAACCTGCCAGCGGCCAGTGTGCCGGCAGAGTGGAAAGTAAACCAGCTGATCGAGGCCGTGATCACCCGTATTACCGAGAAACAGTTATTCCTCGAAATTCAGGGCAGCAAGGGGCCTGTGTCCATTCATGCACCGCGCCCGGCCATGGCAAACCTGAACATTGGCGATACCCTGCAACTGCAACTACAGCAGCTCAAACCCCAGCCGCAGTTTAAAATTATGACCCTGCAGCCGGCTAAACCGACTCTGTCACTTCAGGCCGCCGTGAGCCCTCTCGCCGAAAATACCCCGTTAAAACCCATGCTGGAGAGTATTCGCTATATTGCCACGCGCCCTTCCCTGCGCCCTGCGCCCCTGCCGGCCGAGGTAAACGTGGCAGTGCGGCAGTTATTCCAGCAAATCCCCGGCACCTCGCAGCTGAAAACGGCCGAGCAGGTCAAAAACCATGTGCACAACAGTGGCCTGTTGCTGGAAAACAAAATACGCCAGCCCATCGAAGCCCTGTTACAGAAAGTGCATATCCACCGGGTTAGTGAACTGAACACACAGCTGGCAAAGATTCTGCGCCCACAACTGCAAAATGATCTCGGTGCCCAGCTCCATCGCATTGCCGGCCTGCTTCGTGCAGCTCAACCTGCTGAGAATACCCCGGCCACGGCCAGCACAAATCGTGCCCAGCCCACGCATCCACACCCCGGCTCGGCCGAATCTACCGGTACAAGCCTGCAAAATATCTCTCAGCGTGATGAGGCCTTGCAGATATTTTCCCGCCAGGTGGAATCCAGCCTTGCGCACCTGCAGCAACAGCAACTGCATCATCTTAACGAGGCCCAAGCTGGCCGGCCATTAT
>JALUTJ010000227.1 GCA_027057985.1 Chromatiales bacterium | reverse complement strand
TATTAGCCCTCGGAATTAACCATAAAACTGCGCCCGTTGAAATCCGCGAAAAGGTTGCGTTTGCGCCGGAAAAAATGGAGCAGGCGCTGCATGAGTGCGTCAACAAGGGCGAGGTCAGCGAAGCCGCTATTCTTTCGACCTGCAACCGTACCGAACTGTATTTCAGCCTGCCCGAAGATGAGACCGAGCAGCCCGATATCAACACCCTGCTGGACTGGTTTTGCCAGTATCACCAGCTGGATCGCAAAGAGGTCGAACCCTTTATCTACCTGCACAATAACAACGCGGCGGTACAGCATATCCTGCGCGTGGCCAGTGGCCTCGACTCGCTGGTGCTGGGTGAGCCGCAGATTCTTGGCCAGATCAAGGATGCCTATAACACCGCCAACCAGGCCGGCACCATTGGCCGTCAGCTCAACCGCCTGTTTCAGCACACCTTCTCGGTGGCCAAGCAGGTACGAACCGATACCGCGATTGGTGCCAGCCCGGTCTCGGTGGCCTTTGCCGCGGTCAGTCTGGCGAAACGCATTTTTGCCGACCTCTCCAAACACACCGCCCTGCTGATTGGTGCCGGTGAAACCACCGAGCTGGTAGCACGCCATCTTAGCGAGCAGGGGGTGAATAAAATGATCGTGGCCAATCGCACCGTGGAGCGGGCACAGACCCTGGCCAGCCAGTTCGATGCCGAGGCCATCGCTCTTTCCGATATGCCGGAACGACTGGTGGATGCCGACATTATTATTGCCTCTACCGCGAGTCAGCTTCCCATCCTCGGCAAGGGCGCAGTGGAACGGGCACTGAAGCACCGTAAACACCGTCCCATGTTCATGGTGGATATCGCGGTACCACGAGATATCGAACCGGAAGTCGGTAAGCTCGATGATGTCTACCTCTACACCGTGGATGATCTGCGCGAGGTGATCGAGGAAGGCCGACAGTCGCGTGAAGAAGCGGCGCAACAGGCCGAAGAAATCGTGGAAAACCAGGTTGAGCATTTTATGGGCTGGTTACGCTCACTCAAGGGTGTGGATACTATCCGTGCTTTTCGCAGCCAGGCCGAAGAAAAGCGCGACGAACAACTTGCCCTGGCAAAAAAACAACTCGCAGCCGGCAAGGACCCCGAACAGGTGATCACGGATCTTGCCCGCACCCTGACCAACAAGTTAATCCATGAACCCAGCGCCCAGCTCAACCAGGCGGCCTACTCCGGTCGCAAGGAAATGCTCGAACTGGCCCGCGAGCTGTTCAACCTCGAAAACAAAGACTAAGCCGCCATGAAAGACTCCATACAACACAAGCTGGAAAGTCTCTCTGAGCGGCTGGAAGAAATCAATCACCTGCTCTCCAGCCCGGAAGTCATTAACGACCAGAACAAGTTTCGTGCCCTGTCACAGGAACATGCGCAGTTAACCCCGGTGGTGAACTGCTTTAATGACTACACCACTACCCGCTCTGATCTCGAAGAAGCAAAGCGCATGCTCGAAGATGATGACAGGGAGATGCGGGAAATGGCGAAGGAAGAGGTGAAGCAGGCACAGGAAAAACTGGAACAGCTCGAAGCTGAACTACAGATCCTGATGCTGCCGACCGATCCCAATGATGATAAAAATATCTTTCTTGAAATTCGCGCAGGTGCCGGTGGTGACGAGGCCGCGATTTTTGCCGGTGACCTGTTCAAGATGTACAGCCGCTACGCGGAACAGAAACGCTGGAACGTGGAACTGATTAATGAAAGCCCCGGCGAACACGGTGGCTACAAGGAAGTGATTGCCCGTATCGTTGGCCAGGGGGCGTATTCCCGGCTCAAGTTTGAATCCGGTGGACACCGGGTGCAACGGGTACCCGAAACCGAGTCACAGGGACGAGTCCATACCTCGGCCTGTACCGTCGCGGTAATGCCCGAGGCCGATGAAATCGATGCAATTGAAATCAATCCAGCCGATTTAAAGGTTGATACCTTCCGCGCCTCCGGTGCCGGTGGTCAGCATGTCAATAAAACCGACTCCGCGATTCGCATTACGCATATCCCTTCCGGTATCGTGGTGGAATGTCAGGACCAGCGTTCACAGCACAAGAACCGGGCCCAGGCCATGAAAGTTCTGCAGGCCAAGCTGCAACAGGTCGAGGAAGATAAAGCCGCCAGCGAAGAAGCCGCAACCCGCAAGTCACTGGTGGGCAGTGGTGATCGCTCTGAACGCATCCGCACCTATAACTTCCCGCAGGGCCGGCTAACCGATCACCGCATTAACCTGACCCTGTACAAGCTCGATGAAATCATGCAAGGCAAGCTGGATGAGGTGATCGATCCTCTTATCAGCGAACACCAGGCCGATCTACTGGCTGCCATGGGTGAAGAGTAAACCGTGTTGTTATGGCCACGATTAAAGATCTACTGCAACAGGCCAGCACACAACTTGAAACCACTACCGACAGTGCCCGGCTGGATGCCGAGCTCATCCTTTGCCACACCCTGAAAAAAGAACGCAGCTTTCTGCATACCTGGCCGCAACAGGAGCTGGATCAAAACCAGCAGGCAACATTTAATACCCTGCTTGCTCGTCGCCTTGAAGGAGAGCCGGTGGCACATATTCTTGGTGAACGCGGTTTCTGGTCACTGAATCTAAAAGTCAGCGCCGATACCCTGATTCCAAGACCAGACACGGAAAAGCTGGTAGAACTGGCACTGTCCGTTATCCCGCAAGATAAACCCTGGCAGATACTCGACCTTGGCACCGGCAGCGGTGCCATTGCCCTGAGCATTGCCATAGAAAGACCCCATTGTCATATCACTGCAACCGATCGTTCTGCCAGTGCGCTGGAGATAGCCCGGCAAAATGCAGCGCTCAATCACATTACAAACATAAGCTTTAGCGAGAGTGACTGGTTTTCTGAACTTGAAGATCAAACATTCGACATGATTGTAAGCAATCCGCCATATATAAAAGAGAGTGATCCACACCTTGAGCAGGGTGATGTGCGATTTGAGCCTGTCACTGCACTGGTATCGGGTAAAGACGGCCTTGATGATATTCGCCGTATCATCCAGCAAAGCCCGGCACACCTGAAAGAAAATGGCATTATCCTGATAGAGCATGGTTATGATCAGGCCGCCGCAGTCTGTGCCTTATTAAAAGAGTCCGGGTTTCACTCGGTCGAAGATTTTAAAGATGATGGTGGTAATCCAAGAGTGGCGATGGCATACCATGTGTAACAGGTGTCCCCTGTGTTTTGCCAGGTAGATCAACTTGCGCACTACCTGATACCATAATATGGTACATATTGGTATATATAAGGATAGTTATTATGGCCAAAAATACAAGTATTACTTTAGGCTATCACTTTGACAGATTTATCAGCTCACAGGTTAATAGCGGACGTTTTGGCTCGGCAAGTGAAGTCATCCGTGCGGCACTGCAGCTACTTGAAAATAGTGAAGCTCAGCTGGAGACGCAAAGGAAGATGCTCAAGGAAGGAGAACAGAGCGGTATTACAGATTATAACTTCAATACGCTTATGGATGAGCTTGATAATGAACATGATAAAAAAGACTTTTGACCTGACGCGGGAAGCAAAAGAAGATTTAAAAAAATTGCTCGCTTTACAGAAAAAAATGGATATTGAATCCAGGCTGTTAAGTTTAAGTCAAAAATTACAAAATACAGAAAAATATTCCCTGCAGAAAAAAACCGGGGCAACGCCCCGGTTTTAATTACTATCTTTATTTGCTAAAGACAAAATCACTGCCTTTGCGTTCCACCGTTATCCCGGTACGGCTAAAGGTGTAGGATTCACCATCAGCAAGCTTGTGCAGATCACCGGCACAAACGGCTGTTTCATCTTCCAGCACACCACAGTGGATAATTCCCAGCTTGTCATAGCTGTGGGGAGTAAGGGTGATTGATTCTGCTGACATAGAAATACCTCCATAATTTATATGTAAATAATGACAGAAGAATCCGGCAGGCATCTGCCGTGTGGTGTTCAATAGGGCTGGTAGTTCTGTTTTTCAAGTCGAAGGTAACCAACATGCCATCACAATAAAATCAGGACGAATTTACCTCTCAAAATCAATCTTGCCCTTTAATTAAGTAATCAGTAATACACTTATATAAAAGAATTAAATCACTCAAATTGCTGTTTTCCTATTGACCCTGCTCTTTTTAAGGTTAGGATAATAATAAGGGGGAAGGAAAATGAGTAACAGCATCAAACAACGCGACATTCTTTTTAATCCCTTGCACGAGGATGAGAACCAGGCGCAAACCGCCTGCGAGATGTTACGTGATCTTGAAGGTATTCTACTGGCCGAGGCGCTTAGCCCTACCCATCTTGTTGTGCGTTATGAACTTCATCTCTTTACGCTCGAAGAAATCGAGGAGCTGCTGGCCGCGGTAGGTTTTCATCTTGATAACAACCTCCTGATCAAGCTCAAGCGTGCGCTTTATTGTTATACCGAGGAAACGGAGCGTGCCAATCTGGGTTGTCCGAAAGGACAGAGTAACTGTACCCGGGTGGCTTATATCAATCGTTACCAGCAACTGCCTCATGGCTGTCGTGATACCCGGCCTGATTTCTGGCGAGATTATTTGTAATTTTTTATCCCCTCATCCTAACCTTCTCCCTGAGGGAGAAGGGATCTGGTTTTGCATCCCTCTCATGATATCTCCCTGATGGACAAGGAA
>JALUTJ010000226.1 GCA_027057985.1 Chromatiales bacterium | reverse complement strand
GAATAGAAGAATTCACTAAAATAATAATTAACCCTTCTCAAACGGTAGATTATTGTATAATGTTTTAATAATAAAGGCACTTTATAAAAACCATAAAAAATTTGGGGTTTCCAGCAATGGATGGAATAGTTATGACTGAAAGTACTTTTACAGGTTTAATGACACAGGATGAAGACATCGAGCGTGCGTCTCGTTCACTCAAAGCCATGTCACACCCTTTACGCTTGAAAATTCTGTGTACTCTTGGAGACCGGGAAATCAGCGTTCAGGATATTGTCGAGCATGTTGGTACATCACAAAGCAATATTTCCCAGCACCTGGCCATATTGCGCGACAAGGGCATTCTTTTATCTCGTAAGGATGCCAACCGGGTTTATTACAAGGTCGGTGATTCTCGCACCCTGCGCCTGATTGACATGATGCGCGAAGTTTTTTGCACTGCGGATCTTTAAAAACCCGTTTTTATCCCCATTAATACGCTTCTGGGGTGTCGATTCTATTTTTTAACTATTTAATAATTAGAGGAATAAAAGGATGTCTATTAATCGTAAAATTCGTATTCTTGCTGGCTTCGTGGTTCTGCTGTCACTGGGACTGGGCGTGGAAGCCAGCCCGATCTTCCAGAACGTCAACTGGTTATGGTTAACCGCCTTTGCCGGTTTCAATCTTTTCCAGAGTGGTATTACCGGCTTCTGTCTGCCAGAAATCGTTCTGAAAAAATTCGACAAGGAATGTGATTCCTGCTCGTAAAATCTAACCACCCTGTACACCGGCCCGTTGTTATTAGCATAACGACGGGCTTTTAATTTCACCTACTTTTAAATTATTGCGAAAATTTCATGGATCAACTTATTGCTTTTGTCAGCCACAATACACTGCTTGTTGTCGCGATTGTTATTGTAGCTGCCATGCTGGTAAACAGCCTGTTTGCCGAAAAATTACGGGGCTTCAAATCGGTTACGCCAACCGAATCCACCCTGATGATTAACCATGATAATGCGGTGGTACTGGATGTACGTGAAAATAATGAATACAAGGATGGCCACATTATCAACTCATTACATATCCCGCTTTCTGCCCTGCCGAACCGGCTCAACCAGCTTGAGAAACATAAGGGACAGAAAATTATTGTTGCCTGTCGTTCAGGTAACCGTTCTTCTCATGCCTGCTCGACCTTAAAAAAGAATGGCTTTGAAGAAATCTATAACTTAAGTGGCGGCATTATGGCCTGGGAAAATGCCGGTCTGCCACTGGTGAAAAAATAACCGCATACCCTGAACAAAACTGGAAAAGAACATGCCTAAAGTTGAAGTTTACTGTACCCCGTATTGCCCTTACTGTATTCGCGCCAAGAACCTGCTACAGAGCAAGGGGGTAGAATACGAGGAAATTCGCGTTGATCAGAGCCCTGAAAAACAGCAGGAAATGATCAAGCGTGCTAATCGTACTTCTGTACCACAAATTTTCATTGATGATTACCACGTCGGCGGCTGCGATGATTTATTTGATCTTGAAGCCGCGGGTGAACTCGATAATAAGCTGGGACTGCACTGAATAATATGAGTGATTCATTACACATTGTCTGCCCTTCCTGTGACAGTATTAACCGGCTGCCGGCGAATAAACTCACG
Source organism: Chromatiales bacterium (assembly GCA_027057985.1). Taxonomy (GTDB): domain Bacteria; phylum Pseudomonadota; class Gammaproteobacteria; order UBA6429; family Thiohalophilaceae; genus JAGLTQ01. Next base: position 3,079 of record JALUTJ010000226.1, on the reverse strand, counting down.
GCGGATGGAAAATGCGGTAAATGTAAACAACCCCTGTTTAACGGTGAAGTGCTCGAACTGAATGCTGCGAACTTCAGCAAACATATTTCAAAAAATGATATCCCGGTACTGGTGGATTTCTGGGCGCCCTGGTGTGGTCCCTGCAAGATGATGGCACCGATTTTTGCCCAGGCGGCAAAAGAACTGCAGCCACATATTCGTGTTGCCAAGGTTAATACCGAAAGCGAACAGCAACTGGCCGCGCAGTACCAGATTCGCAGTATCCCCACCCTGGCCCTGTTTAAACATGGTCGCGAAGTAGCGCGCACTGCCGGTGCCATGGATCTGCAAAACCTTATTGCCTGGGTCAGGCAAAACACTCCTTAAAACTTCTTAACAAGGCAAATAACCATGTCTGATAATAACGAAACTAATACGGAAAATACTGAACCACATTTCACCATTGAAAAGATCTATCTCAAGGATGTGTCCTTCGAGTCACCCATGGCACCAGCGGTCTTTACCTCGGACTGGCAACCGGAAATCAATATGGAACTCAATACCGAGGGCAAACCCATCGATGAAAATATCTACGAGGTAGACCTTGCACTTACCGTCACCGCAAAAAATGGTGGCAACACTGCTTTTCTGGTGGAAGTAAAGCAATCGGGTATTTTTTCTATCAGCGGTTTCGACCAGGAAAACCTCAATGGTATGCTCGGCAGCTTCTGTCCAAATATTCTATTCCCCTATGCCCGCGAAGCCATCTCCGATCTCGTGGTCAAAGGCGGCTTCCCGCAACTGTTGCTGCAGCCGGTGAACTTCGATGCCCTGTATGCACAGAGCCTGCAAAACGCGGAAGGTGAAACCGTTAACTGATTCATGGCTGAATCTTCTCAACAAACTCTTGCCGTGCTCGGGGCCGGTTCCTGGGGCACGGCACTGGCCATGTTACTGGCGCGGAATGGCCACAGGGTACAGCTGTGGTCACACAACCCGAAACACGTGCAGCAAATGCAGGAGGAACGCCAGAACACACGTTACCTGCCAGACCTGTCCTTCCCGGACAAACTCGAAGTTTTTGCCAGGCTGGAAGACAGCCTGTACCATGTGACAGATATTCTGGTGGTGGTACCCAGCCACGCCTTTCGCCAGACACTCGATGCGCTCAAGCCACTGCTCAATAATGCACACCGCGTGGCCTGGGCTACCAAGGGACTGGAAAGCAATAGCCATAAATTATTACACCAGGTTGCTCGTGAAGAACTGGGTGAAAACCGGCCGCTGGCCGTGATTTCCGGCCCGACCTTTGCCCGCGAAGTGGCACAGGGCCTGCCGGGTGCGGTCACTGTCGCCTCAAGTGATGAAACCCTGTCACTGGACTGGGCCAACCTGCTACACAACGATCACTTCCGTGCCTATACCGGAAATGATGTCACCGGCGTTGAAATCGGTGGTGCCTGTAAAAACGTCATCGCCATTGCCGCTGGTATTGCTGATGGTATGGGCTTTGGTGCCAATGCCCGTGCCGCCCTGATAGCCCGCGCCCTGGCAGAGATTACCCGCCTTGGTACCTCACTGGGTGCGAATGAAAAAACCTTTACCGGCCTTACCGGCCTCGGGGACCTGGTACTGACCTGTACCGACAACCAGTCACGTAACCGCCGCACCGGTATTGCACTGGGACAGGGAAAGCAGCTTGAAAATGTCATCCGCGAAATTGGACAGGTCGTTGAAGGTGTTGGCACTGCAAAGGAAGTCGTCGGGCTGGCCAAAGAACAGGGCATCGATATGCCCATCACTGAACAGGTCTATAACGTTCTGTATAACAATACCGCACCACAACACGCCGTCGATGCGCTGTTCAATCGTACTATTAAAAAAGAAAACGACTAATCAGCTTTTCATGCCATAAACACCTTTCAGAAGATAATTATCTATATTTTTAGTAGGTATATCGCGGTTTTTTTGACAAAACTTTTATAAAAGTCTACTGTTAATCACTAGTGCGTAATAATAAATAAAATTACTGAACAAGCTGCTGCTGTCAGGAAGACAAAATCTCATACCTTTCCTGTGCGCTTTTTAAATTTCAGCCTGCCTGGAACTTACTATGTAACATAAGGAGCGTGTCATGCCTGTAAATGTCAATACCTCGATTAACCAGAACCAGTTACCCCGCGATATAGCAACACCCAATCAATTTGTCAGCTATTCTAACTCCTTTATTCTTATGCCAATGCTTGGGCCGCTTATGATAAATAAAAGGCTTAAGAATATTGCCCATGGCATTTATTATCTTAATAAACTGGTAAAACTAATTAATACCTCTATTGATATTGCAACTAAGAAAAATAAAAAGCAGTTTAATATTTATACTGACCTTGGTATTAAAGTTCCCGATATTAGGGTTGAAAATATTCTTAAACTCGCTGAAAAAGAAAAGATCACAACAAGTGCAGCTACAGCATCTCTATTTTCCGATTTTGTAAAACCTGACAAAAGAACTATAACTTCGACTACAGGAAACACTGCTACAACTACTGCTATGTTAGCTCCTGAAACTACACTGCTTAAGCCGTTAACAGAAATTAATCCTGTCTTCGACATGGCTTTTGATATACAAAAGATATTAAAAACAGGTGTACTTGCTAGCACAGTTGATATTCGTTCACTAAAAGCATTAAATAATGAGAAACAAAAATACATCTATATTCTCGAAAAATTTATAAAACCTTCAGCAGCTTCTGCCACCAGTATTAACAACAATGCCGCATTACTCAAGAAAGGTGCCGATCTTGCAAAATCTTTTACCGGCAATACCCCTCGACAAATGTTAAATGGCGGAAGGACTGCCGTCGATAAAAAAGCAAGAGATCTGCTGAGCCGCTTTCTCCTCGACATACTCGATAAAGATTTTGATATTTATTCAGGTGCTGATCTCTCAAAAGCCGATGCAAATAGTGAAGATACAGAGTGGGCATTAATTCGAAAAGATAGAATTACGGTTGAATTAAAAGACAAACTATTTCGTGGTCCAGTTGAAACAATCTCTATTTCACCCAATGCTGTAAGCGAAGTAAGCAACAGCTATGAATCT
>JALUTJ010000225.1 GCA_027057985.1 Chromatiales bacterium | reverse complement strand
TTTTCATTCTCGCTTTTGAAGCAAGAATCTTCTGCAGTTCATCACGTTCTTTTGCCAGTTCTTTCTTCTCGGCCTTGATCGTCATCTCTTCCAGTTTGGCGAGGTGACGTAATTTAAGTTCAAGAATTGCTTCAGCCTGGGTATCGGTGAGCTTGAAGCGTTTCATCAGTACCGGCTTGGGCTTGTCATTTTCACGAATAATCTTTATGACTTCATCGATATTGAGGTATGCTTTTAACAGGCCATCGAGAATATGGAGCCGGGCAAGAATTTTTTCCAGACGATGATTCAGGCGCCGGGTAACAATCTCGGTTCTGAACTGCAGCCATTCATTAAGAATCTCCAGCAGATTCTTCACCCCCGGACGACCATTCAGCCCTATCATATTCATATTGACGCGGTAGGTTTTTTCCAGGTCGGTAATCGCAAACAGATGTGTCATCAGCTCATCAGTATCCACCCGGTTCGACTTCGGTACAATAACCAGGCGGGTCGGATTTTCATGATCGGATTCATCCCGTAGATCCACAACCATTGGCAGTTTCTTTGCCGTCATTTGTGCGGCAATTTGCTCCAGAATTTTTGCCGGTGAGGCCTGGTGCGGCAAGGCGGTGATAATAATATCATTTCCTTCTTTCTCATAACGGGCACGCATACGGATACTGCCCTTACCGGTCTTGTACATAGCCTTGATATCGGCCCTGGGCGTAATAATCTCGGCCTCGGTTGGATAATCCGGCCCCTTGATAAACTTGAATATCTCGCTAAGTGTTGCCTTTGGATTTTTTAAAAGGTGAATCAGGGCATGCAGTACTTCGCGCATATTATGCGGAGGTATATCCGTCGTCATACCCACCGCGATACCCATGGTGCCATTCAACAATACATGTGGTACCCGTGCCGGTAATATTGCGGGTTCTTTTAATGAACCATCAAAGTTAGGTTGCCAGTCTACCGTTCCCATACCGATTTCAGACAACAACAGGTCGGCATTCTCGGAAAGCCGTGACTCGGTATAACGCATGGCAGCAAATGATTTGGGATCATCAGGAGAACCCCAGTTTCCCTGCCCCTGTAATAAAGGATAACGATAGGAAAATGGCTGCGCCATCAGCACCATGGCTTCGTAACAGGCCGAATCACCATGGGGATGAAACTTACCAAGTACATCACCTACGGTACGTGCTGACTTTTTAAATTTGGCTCCCGATTTCAGCCCCAGCTCGGACATGGCATAAATAATCCGGCGTTGTACCGGTTTAAGGCCATCACCGATATGTGGCAGAGCACGATCGAGAATAACGTACATGGAATAATCGAGATACGCTTTCTCGGTAAACTCTTTTAATTCAATATTCTCTATGCCTTCAAAGCTTGCAGAGGTATTGTCAGACATGATGTTTTTCCAGAGTAGTTAAATAGTTCAATAGCTTGCTTTTAAATGACCGCAGACGTACGGCTATTCATCATATATCCGCAAGATCACCTTTTTCTTCCAGCCATTTGCGCCTGTCAGCCGCCCGTTTTTTCGCCAGCAGCATATCCACTGCGGTAAAGGTATCGCTTTCCGGGCTGATAGTCAGACGGGCAAGACGACGGGTATCCGGATCCATGGTTGATTCCCGCAACTGCATCGGATTCATTTCACCCAGTCCCTTGAAGCGGGTGACATTTACCTTGCCCTTGATCTTTTCTGCGGCAATTCGATCCAGTATTCCCTTGCGCTCGGCATCATCGGTGGCATAGTAAACCTGCTTGCCAACATCGATACGGTATAGCGGTGGCAGGGCAGCATAGATATAACCGGCTTCAACCAGTGGACGATAGTGACGCAGGAACAACGCGATTAACAGAGTGGCGATGTGTGCCCCATCGGAATCCGCATCGGCAAGAATAATGATCTTTTTATAACGCAGCGATGACAGGTTAGTTGAACCGGGATCAACACCTATCGCAACTGAAATATCATGTACTTCCTGTGATGCCAGCACTTCGGCTGACTCCACTTCCCAGGTGTTCAGAATTTTACCGCGCAGAGGCATAATAGCCTGATAAACCCGGTCCCTTGCCTGCTTGGCCGAGCCACCCGCTGAGTCCCCTTCCACCAGAAACAGTTCACCAATTTCAGGATCCTGCGAAGTACAGTCAGCCAGTTTGCCCGGTAATGCCGGGCCCTGGGTAATTTTCTTGCGTACCACTTTGCGACCGGCCTTGAGGCGACTCTGGGCATTATTGATGGCCAGCTCGGCGATACGTTCAGCTTCTTCGAGGTTCTGGCTCAACCACAGAGTAAAGGCATCCTTGACCACACCGGAAACAAAAGCACTGCACTCACGCGAGGAGAGTCGCTCCTTGGTCTGGCCGGAAAACTGCGGATCAAGTAACTTGACCGAGAGCACATAGCTGACCTTGTCCCAGACATCTTCAGGCGACAGTTTTACCCCGCGTGGAATCAGCTTACGGAATTCACAAAACTCACGCATGGCTTCGGTCAGGCCGGTTCGCAGGCCATTGACATGAGTACCCCCCTGCGCGGTTGGAATCAGGTTAACGTAACTTTCATTAATCGAGTCATTGCCTTCAACCACCCAGACAACTGCCCAGTCAACCGACTCCTCGTTACCGGAAATACTGCCGGTAAAAGGCTGTTGCGGAAGCATCTCCGCGCCTTCAAGTTCGGATACCAGGTAGGCCGGCAGCCCATCCTCGTAGAACCATTCCTCGCTGGCATCTTCCTTTTCATCATAAAAACTGACATGCAAACCGGGACACAGCACTGCCTTGGCACGTAATACATGCTTTAAGCGCGATACTGAGAACTTGTCAGAATCAAAAAACTTTTTATCCGGCCAGAAGCGTACCCGGGTACCGGTCTGTTTTTTAGGTACCTTGCCAATGACCTTGAGTTTTGTTTTACGCTCACCACTGGCAAAAGAAATGTAATGTTCCTTGCCATCACGTTTGATCCAGACTTCCACCTTTTTCGACAGCGCATTGACCACGGAAATACCCACCCCGTGCAGGCCACCGGAGAACTGGTAGTTCTTGCTGGAGAACTTACCCCCGGCATGTAGCCTGGTCATAATCACTTCGACACCCGGCAGTTTCTGCTGTGGATGCTTGTCGACCGGCATACCACGACCATCATCTTCAACTTCGATAGAGCCATCTTTATATAGCGTTACTGCCAGACGGCTGGCATGGCCGGCAATGGCCTCGTCGACGCTGTTATCGATAACTTCCTGGGCAAGATGATTGGGGCGTTCGGTCTGGGTATACATCCCCGGGCGTTTACGCACCGGCTCGAGACCGGTCAACACTTCAATGGCATCAGAATTATAGGAACTGGACATAATTTAATCAGTTATAGTATTTAATTTAAAGCAAAGAAAACGTAATAGTGCAGGCGATTGTACCTGAAATTGATGCTTTACAGTCAAGAGATATACGCGGCAGAAGGCCAGAAAGTGAACCAGGACCATTTTAGAGATAATCTGAAAAAACGCAGAAAGCGCAGAGCTGCTATTTATGACAAAACAAAGCCGACTCTGACTGACAGAGCCGGCTCAACGGATTGGGACTGGTTACTGAATGAAAAAGTTCCTCTTATTCTCAGTGGAACCCTGTGCCCGCTGTGGTTTAAAGATCTAGCTCAGATTTTAAACTGTGAAATCTGGCTTTCGAGGTTGACTGCAAGACTGGCCATTTCTCGACTCGCAGTGGAGAGCTGTTCTGCGCCATTAGCCGAATCTTCTGCCACCTGGGTGATATTAGTGATATTTTTATTCACCTCTTCCACCACCTCTCCCTGCTGACGTGATGCCTCGGCAATATGTGCATTCATTTCATTGATCTGCGCCACCGATTGCGAGATCTCATTCAGCGCCGCCTCGGCCTGGGATGCCTGCTCTACCGTCAGGTGAGCCTGTTCCTTACCGGTCGTCATCGAACTCACTGCATTATGTGCACCTTTTTGCAGACGCTCGATCATGTCCTGGATTTCCTGGGTCGATTCCTGGGTACGGCTGGCAAGGCTGCGCACTTCATCCGCAACCACGGCAAAACCACGGCCCTGTTCACCGGCACGAGCTGCCTCGATGGCGGCATTCAGTGCCAGCAGATTAGTCTGTTCAGCAATACCACGAATCACTTCCAGTACACTGCCAATACTTTCGCTGTCTTTTTCCAGCTGGTTAATCACACCGGCAGAACTTTCCACCTCGGAAGCAAGCGATCGAATCGATGCCATGGTCGAACCCAGTACATTCTTGCCCTGCTCGGTCTGGCTATCGGCCTGATTTGCCGAGGATGCCGCGGTCTGGGCACTGTTAGCAACCTCGAGCACGGTACTGCTCATTTCATTGATCGCAGTGGCAACCAGTTCGGTTTCCTGTTTCTGCCTCTGCACACCGCTCTGGGTTTCATTGGTGATCATGGACATTTCTTCTGCTGCTGCCGAGAGCTGAGAAGTCGAAGCACTCACTTCTCGAATCAGTTGCTGGATCTTGCTGATAAAGCCATTGAAGTACTCAGCCAGTTGCCCGACTTCATCTTTACCATTGACCTTAAGTCGCATGGTCAGATCACCATCACCCTGTGATACTTCTTTCATCGCATCGACCGCTTCCTGTAATGGCCTGGTTATCATCATGTTAACGACCATGGCCATACCAATACCGAGTATCAGACCAATTACGAGCATGGTATAAACAAAGATTT
>JALUTJ010000224.1 GCA_027057985.1 Chromatiales bacterium | reverse complement strand
CAGGCTTGATATTGTATGCAGTAAGCTCAAGAATTTCATCATGACTGTAACCCAGATTATCGAGCGCGCCTTTACTGACATTGATAAACCGATAGCTTTCGGCATCAAAGATATAGATCTCATTGATACTCGCATCGAGCAAAAGCTCCATGTAGTGCTCAATGCCTTCTGCCTTGTTTTCTGCATGACGTATTTGCAGAACATTTCTGATTACATAAAACAGGAGTACCAGTCCAAACAGGGCAACGACAAGATAGGGGATCAGTTCGCTAATTGAAGTGGGTGCGGCAAGGGGTAAGTCAGATGCCCATGCAAGCTCGGTAAATAACATACCCACGAAAATTACTATCATGCCCCAGGCAAATATCATCTTATACTTTATATTTTCTTTTATTTAACCACATAGTTCATCTGAGTATAGCAACAATATTCTTTAAATAAACAATAAGATAAAATGTTTATTAGCGGCGATATTTTGACAGAATATCATCGAGCAACCCCCGACTGGCCGATTCCACCAGGTCGAAAACATGTTCAAAGCCCTGAGCCCCCCCATAATAGGGATCAGGCACCTCTTTTTCCTCGTAGTCACGGCTGAAATCAAGAAAGAGGTGCAGGCGCTGACGATGTTCTTCTGGACTCAACTGTTCCAGAATACGGAAATTGTCATGATCCATGGCCAGAACATAATCAAAGTGGTGAAAATCCTGTTCTATCGCTTTCCTGGCGCGTAAATCAGACAGTTCTATCCCCCTTTTTCGAGCCGTCTGCTGGGCACGAGGGTCGGGTTGCTCGCCGACATGAAAGGCATGGGTTCCAGCGGAGTCTGTTTTAATCCAGTGATCATGACCTTGCTGCTTCACAAGGTGGCGAAAGACCCCTTCGGCCGTTGGTGAACGGCAGATATTACCCATACAGACAAAAAGGACTTTAACCTGATCTTTTGACATAATAACCTCAACTTTTAAATGACTATTATTTCCTGAATCTCACAACTTCGCGTATAGTAAACTACTGGAATCGGCCAAAATATAATAAATAGTATAATGATACCGGGACTACGCCAGCTTTTATCAAAATCCAGTGATACCGAGTTACAGCAGGCCCTGGTGCGCCTGGCTATCCTGAGCTGGGGGCTGATCTTCTTCGCCATGGGTTTATATTATAATTTCTACCAGCTCTCTATCAAAAACTTTGTTCTCTATGGTGGTATTTTTAGCATCTACAGTATCATACTGGTGTTTATTATTTATTACTGGCCCGGGGTAATCTGGCGACGCTATTTGACGGTCACCCTGGATATCATCTTTATCACCCTGGGGCTGTCTTTTACCGGTGATATTACCTCGCCCTTTTTTATTCTTTATTTATGGGTACTGCTGAGCCAGGCCATGCGCTTTGGCCGCAACCTGCTGTATATGGCACAGGCGGTTTCTTTTGTCTGTTACAGTGCTGCCGTGCTCTATTTCGGAACTTTCCATGAACATCCGCTGGAAATATCATTTCTGCTACTCAGCCTGATTATTATGCCACTGCACCTGAATAAACTGCTGAATATGTTGCACCAGGCTCGACAGGAAGCAGACAATGCCAATAAGACCAAGAGCCTGTTCCTTGCCAATATGAGCCATGAGCTGCGAACCCCGCTGAATGCCATTATTGGCTACAGTGAAATGTTAAAAGAAGATGCCGATGCACTTGATGATCCTCAGTACGCGAATGATCTCAACCGTATACGCAATGCCGGCCTGCACCTGCTTGTGCTGATCAATAGTATTCTCGATTTTTCAAAGGTTGAAGCCGGTAAAGTCGTTCCTGATATCAGTGATGTCGATATACCCGCATTGCTCAAAGAAATTTCGGAAACAATCGTACCATTAGTTAAAAAGAACAATAATCAATTTAGTTATGAATGTGATAAAGAAGTGGGTACGGTCTTTACCGATAAAGTTAAAGTTACTCAGATCCTCTATAACCTGCTGAGTAATGCCTGTAAGTTTACCGAAAACGGAGAAATCAAACTTCGCGCATGGATTGAAAAAAATGTCTCAACAAAAGAACTATGTTTCAGTGTATCAGATACCGGCATAGGTATCCCCAGAGAGAAATATGAAGAACTGTTCCAGCCTTTCACCCAGGTATCGAGTTCAACCACGCGACTGTATGGTGGAACCGGCCTTGGCCTGACAATCAGCAAGCATTTTGTTTCCTGTCTTGGGGGCAATATTAATGTTGAAAGCGAGCCTGGCAAAGGGACAACATTTACAATACGCTTGCCATTACAATAAACCATGTTTGCCGGTATATGCTTTACTTAAGTATTTCAAATAGCAGTATACTTAGAGATAATAAAATAGTTTAGCGGTGGTAGAAAGCCGTTGTCGATCAAGTTTAATATTATATGCAAACACGGTTAAAAACAGGTACGATATTACATTTTAGTTAATACAGGTTACACATGTCAGATACCCTCAAACTCGCCAAAGAACTCGTTTCCCGCCCTTCCGTTACGCCAGAGGATATGGGTTGTCAGAAAATGCTCGCAGATCGTCTCGCCGCGATCGGTTTTGAAATAGAACATCTTCGCTTTGATGATACTGATAACCTCTGGGCAAGGCGCGGTACTGCTGCCCCGCTTTTTGTCTTTGCCGGGCATACTGATGTGGTTCCCACCGGGCCTGAAGAAAACTGGAAATTTCCGCCTTTTGAACCCGCAATAGAAAATGGTCAGCTCTATGGTCGTGGCACTGCTGATATGAAGGGTTCCATCGCTGCCATGGTGACCGCCTGTGAACGATTTATTGCCGCTCAGCCTTCACACCAGGGCAGTATCGCCTTTTTAATCACCAGTGATGAAGAAGGCCCGGCACATAATGGCACGATCAAGGTGATAGAAACACTCGAAGCACGTAATGAAAAAATTGACTGGTGTCTCGTTGGTGAACCCTCGAGTACCAGCAAGGTCTGTGATGTTATCAAGAATGGCCGACGCGGTTCTATCGGCGCACGTTTAACGATAAAAGGAAAACAGGGGCACGTTGCCTATCCACATCTGGCACGAAACCCGATTCATGAATTTGCCCCGGTATTAAAAATACTGACCGATACAACCTGGGATGAAGGTAATGATTTTTTTCCACCCACCACGTTCCAGGTCAGTAATATTCATGCTGGCACCGGTGCCACCAATGTGATACCGGGTGAATGTGTAGTTGATTTCAATTTTCGTTTTTCCACGGCAATTACCGATCAGCAAATTCGGGAACGTGTTGAAACCCTGCTCGATGAATTCAAGCTTGATTATGAGATCGAGTGGGCACTGTCCGGACAGGCTTTCCTCACAGCAGAAGGCAGGCTGGTCGATGCTACCAGCGACGCAATAAAAGCCGTCTGTGGTTATGAGACCGAGCTTTCAACCGCAGGCGGAACATCGGATGGCCGCTTTATTGCACCAACCGGTGCTCAGGTGGTGGAACTCGGGCCACTCAATGCCACCATTCACCAGGTCAATGAACACGTAGCGGTTGATGATCTCGATACCCTGTCTGATGTCTATGAAAATATTCTTCAGCGCTTACTCGGTTAAAAACAATGGATAACCAGGCTGAAATTCTAAAACTCCGGCAGCATCTTGAACAGCTTATTATCGGGCAGAAAAACCTGCTGGATCGATTACTGATCAGCCTTCTTACCGGCGGCCATATTCTACTCGAAGGACCACCGGGTCTGGCCAAAACCACTGCGGTTAATACCCTCGCCAGTGGTGTACATGCCAGTTTTCAGCGAATCCAGTTTACCCCGGATCTAATGCCTGGCGATCTTACCGGGATTGATATTTTTGATCCGGAAAGTCACCAGTTTAAATTTGTACCGGGCCCGGTCTTTCATGAAATTCTACTTGCTGATGAAATCAACCGTGCACCTCCGAAGGTACAATCTGCCCTGCTTGAAGCCATGGCAGAACACCAGGTAACGGTAGGGGGTGTTACCCGCAAGTTGCCTGATCTTTTCGTGGTAATGGCTACTCAAAACCCGCTGGAACAGTCCGGTACCTATCCCCTGCCAGAAGCCCAACTGGATCGTTTTTTACTTCATATCCGGCTGGATTATCCTGGGCCGGAAGAAGAACTCGAAATACTAAAACTTGATCGTCGCCTGCACTATGGTGAAGACAAGCCGCAACTCAGCAGCCCGTTGACACCACAGACCATCCTCGCGGCAAGACATGAAGTCTCCAGTATCTATGTCGATGAAATGCTGGAAAAGTATATCGTGCAGATTGTTACCGCTACCCGTCACCTGGCTGACTGGCACAAGGACTGGGAAAACTTCCTGGTCGCTGGCGCCTCACCTCGTGCATCTATCGCCATGCTTCGTGCCGCCAGTGCCATGGCCTATCTCAATGGCCGCGATCACGTCATTCCAGACGATATTCTTGCTATTGCAGAAGATGTATTACGCCACCGCCTTGTGCTCGACTATAGTGCCCTGGCCGCCAATGTTTCAGCCGATATCATTATTCAACATTTGCTGGATCAAATTCCCATTCCATGAACATGTTGCACTACTGGAAAAAGTTAAAAGTCAACTCGTTATTACCGGGTAGACGGTCTGCCTCAGCAACACGGCAAGCAATACTTGGCAATGAAGAAATACTGGCAATTCAGCAACAGGTTCATCGACAGCAGCTATTAAAAGCGACACATAAAGTCAGCAGTAAGCAAACAGG
>JALUTJ010000223.1 GCA_027057985.1 Chromatiales bacterium | reverse complement strand
CTATAACGTGGCTGTAATTGAAATGGGTGCCAACCATATTGGCGAAATCGATTACCTGACTTCTCTGGCCTTACCAGATATTGCTGTTATCACTAATATAGGTCGGGCACACCTGGAAGGCTTTGGTGGTATCGAGAAAACCGCAGCAGCAAAAGCAGAAATTTTTCATGGGCTGGCTAAAGAAGGTATTGCCATTATAAATGCAGATGATCGTTTTTATGATTATTTTATCGAAGAAGCAACAGGTCATCGACTACTGAGTTTTGCAATTGATAATCCAGCCGCAGATGTTAAAGCCAGCTGGCACTCAAATGAACAGGGTAGCCAGCTAAAACTGATAACACCTGCAGGTCAGGCAGAACTATCACTTAAATTACTTGGCCGACATAATGTTATGAATGCACTTGCTGCCGTTGCTGCCAGTCTGGCTGCCGAAATACCTCTACCACAGATTGTCGCAGGACTGGAATCGATGCGGCCGGTTAACGGGCGTCTGCAGTTGAAACAGGGTGTTAATAACAGTCGTGTTATCGATGATACATATAATGCAAATCCTTCTTCATTACATGCCGCACTCGATGTATTACAGGAATTTTCTGGAAAACATTTTCTAGCTCTGGGTGATATGGCAGAACTGGGAGAAGATGCAGAAAAATTACATGCTGAAGCAGGGGACTATGCCAGAAACACAGGAGTAGATTCACTGTATTCATTCGGAAAACTGGCTGCCAGAGCCACAGATAAATTTGGGGAAAAGGGATTCAGCTATACAAAGCAGGAAGACATGATTGCTGCCTTGCGTAGTGAACTTTCACATGAGGTAACACTTTTAGTGAAGGGTTCCAGAAGTATGCATATGGAAAATGTCGTTGATGCACTTACCATAGCAGAAGGTTAATTATATGTTATATCACCTTGCACAGTATCTTCAGGAATTCTACAGCGGTTTTAACGTCTTTAATTACCTGACCCTGCGAGCAATACTGGGAATTCTTACCGCCTTGCTAATCTCCCTGCTGATTGGACCAAAGATGATCCGTAAGCTAAGTTCCTACAAGGTAGGTCAGCCTATCCGCGATGATGGCCCTGAATCACACTTTAGCAAGGCGGGTACACCAACCATGGGTGGTGCATTGATTATCGTTGCAATTATAACCAGTACCCTGTTGTGGGCCGATCTCGGTAATCGTTTTGTCTGGGTAGTTATCGCGGTGATGTTCCTGTTCGGAATAATCGGCTGGGTTGATGATTACAAGAAACTGGTAAAGCAGGATCCAAAAGGCCTGGCATCACGTTACAAGTATCTATGGCAATCTGTATTTGCAGTTGCTACTGCGGTATATCTCTTTAAAACCGCAGCAGTACCAGCAGAAACTCAGCTTATCGTACCTTTCTTTAAAGATATTATTATTCCACTGGGATTTGCCAGTTATGTCATTCTGACCTATTTCGTAATCGTTGGTAGCAGTAACGCGGTCAATCTGACTGATGGTCTTGATGGGTTGGCAATTCTGCCTTCTGTTATGGTGGCGGGTGCACTGGGTATTTTTACCTATCTTTCAGGTCATACCGGTTTTGCCAGTTATCTTGCTATTCCCTATGTCCCGGGCATTGGTGAGCTGGTTATTTTCTGTGGTGCACTGGTAGGTGCCGGGCTGGGTTTTCTCTGGTTTAACACGTACCCGGCAATGGTTTTTATGGGAGATGTAGGTGCACTGGCGCTGGGTGCTGCGCTGGGTGTGATTGCGGTAATGGTTCGTCAGGAACTGGTGCTGTTTATTATGGGTGGAGTATTCGTAATTGAAACCCTGTCAGTCATACTGCAGGTGGCTTCATTCAAGTTAACCGGTAAGCGGATCTTCCGCATGGCGCCTTTACATCACCATTTTGAATTAAAAGGCTGGCCCGAACCCCGGGTTATTGTGCGGTTCTGGATCATTACGGTGATCCTGGTACTGATTGGACTGGCAACATTGAAAATTCGGTAACAATGATGCTGGCAGAAAAATTACAGGAAACAGGTAACGATAATATGGACAATCTCGCAGACAAGCGTGTTCTTATCGTCGGTTTGGGTAAAACCGGGTTATCCTGTGCCCGTTATCTTGCCAGCAAAGGTGTCAGGGTAGCGATTACCGATAGCCGTGAACATCCTCCTGCGCTTGATACTTTACAGCAGGAATATCCTGATATTGCTGTTTTTACCGGTGGTTTTGAGCCTGAAGCCTTCATGCGGGCTAACTGCCTGGTTGTCAGTCCCGGTATTTCATTACAGGAACCCCTGATCGCTGAAGCACGTTTACACGGTGCAGAAGTGATTGGTGATATTGAACTGTTTGCCCGCAATGTGAATGCGCCGGTTGTTGCGATTACCGGTTCCAATGGCAAAACAACGGTTACTAGCCTGCTGGGTGAAATGGCAAAAGCGGCCGGCATGGATGTGCGGGTTGGAGGCAATATCGGCACTCCAGCACTGGATCTGTTAACGGATACAAAACCGGATTTATATGTACTGGAGTTATCCAGCTTCCAGCTGGAAACAACCCAAAGCCTCGATGCAGTGGCTGCAGCAATACTGAATATCAGTGAAGATCATATGGATCGCTATCACTCCATCAATGATTACTCGGCAGCCAAGGCCCGTATCTATCATGGTACAGGCACTCTGGTAGTTAATCTGGATGATGATAAGGTAATGGCTATCGTTAACCGCATCCGCCAGGGACGTTCGGTGCTTGGCTTTACTCTGGATACAGCAGGTGCTGGTCAGTTTGGTCTCATACAACAGGATGGTGAAAAGTTCCTGGCTTATGGCAATGAAGCACTGATGCCAGTTTCCGATCTCAGGATCAAAGGCATGCATAATGTGGCGAATGTCCTGGCAGCACTGGCGCTGGCAAGAGAAGCCGGTATTCCACTCACTCCATCATTACAGGCGATACGTGCTTTTGCCGGTTTGCCACATCGTAGTCAGTGGATTGCGGAAAAAGACGATGTCGCCTGGTATAACGATTCCAAGGCAACAAATGTTGGTGCCACGATAGCTGCACTCAATGGTCTTGATGCCAGCGGTATTATTCTGATAGCCGGTGGACAGGGCAAGGGGCAGGACTTTTCTGCACTGAAACATGCAGTGGAAGAAAAAGTAAAACATCTTATTTTGCTGGGAGAGGATGCTGAGTTATTAAGAAAAGAGCTGGCAGATAATACACCGGTTAGCCTGGTAGAGAACCTGCAGCAGGCAGTATCACTGGCAAAAGAAGAAGCAGAGAGTGGTGATGCTGTTCTATTATCACCTGCCTGTGCCAGCTTTGATATGTTCAGTGGTTATGAGCAACGTGGTGAAGTCTTTATCAAAGCAGTCAGGGAGGCATTACAATGAACGTAATTTCCCTGCCGCGACATTTTAATAATCACTTTGCTGCTGCAAAGAACAAGGTTGCCTGGCTGGAACAGCTCGACCTGCCTTTATTGCTCAGTGCCCTGGTATTGATGGGACTGGGACTTGTTATGGTGGCTTCTTCGTCTATCTCGATTGCAGATAGACAATCGGCAGAGCCACTCTATTTTTTCTGGCGTCAGGCTGGGTATTCATTGGCGGGTATTCTTGCTGCGCTTGTTGTTTTTAAGATTCCACTTAAGTATGTACAAAAATCTGGCCCGGCATTGATCGTTCTCAGTATGTTACTGTTATTAATGGTGCTGATTCCGGGGCTCGGTCGTGAAGTCAATGGTAGTATCCGCTGGCTTAACCTTGGCGTGATTTCACTTCAGGTTTCAGAGTTCGTCAAGCTGGCTACGGTTATTTATTTGGCCGGATACCTGGTACGGCACAACGATGAAGTACGCACTCATCTTGGTGGCTTCCTGCGTCCACTGGTACTGATCTTTATTATTTCCATGCTATTAATTCTGGAGCCGGATTTTGGTGCGGTTGCTGTTATCGCTATGACAGCCATGGGTATGTTATGGCTTGGCGGTGCCAGCTTCTTCCAGTTTGTATTCCTGTTACTAACTATGACTGCAGTAATGTCACTGGTTGCGATATCTTCGCCTTATCGCATGGAACGCCTGACAACATTTCTCAATCCCTGGGCAGATCCTTTCAATGGGGGATTCCAGTTAACCCAGGCGCTGATTGCCTTTGGTCGGGGTGAATGGTTTGGTGTAGGACTTGGTGCCAGTGTTCAAAAACTGTTTTACCTGCCCGAAGCACATACTGATTTTGTTTTCGCGGTACTGGCAGAAGAGCTGGGTTTATTCAGCGTATTATTCGTGATTGCTCTGTTCAGTTTTATTGTGATTCGATCACTAATGATTGGCCGTCGAGCAGAAAAAAGAGATCGTCCTTTTACGGCTTTCATCGCATATGGGCTCGGTATCTGGCTGGGACTACAGGTCTTTATCAATATCGGTGTAAATATGGGCGTATTGCCTACCAAGGGACTGACCTTGCCCCTGATGAGTTATGGTGGCAGTAGCCTGATTATTATGTGTATTGTTATTGCATTACTGCTGCGTGCGGATTTTGAAACGCAACAGGATGATCGTGCTTCAAAGAATCGGCGTATGGTTACAGGTGCTAAGTCATGGTAGTCCGGCATGTATTAATCGCAGCGGGTGGTACCGGGGGACATGTCTACCCGGCGCTGGCAGTTGCCCGTAAGCTGCAGGACAGGGGCATAAAAATTACCTGGCTGGGAACTACTGCTGGACTGGAGTCTCGCGTGGTACCGGAAGCCGGTTTCGATTTTGAA
>JALUTJ010000222.1 GCA_027057985.1 Chromatiales bacterium | reverse complement strand
GGATAATAATATCCTCGGCACCACGCTGGCCCTGCATAAAAAGTTTTCTGATCGCCTGATTATTCTTGTTACCAAGGATATCAATCTGCGTATCAAGGCTGCGGCACTCGGCATACGCGCCGAGGATTATCATAATGACCGGGTACTCGAAGATGTTGACCTGCTCTATACCGGCACCATCAAACTGGATAAAGATTTCTGGGAAAAACATGCAAAGGAAATGGACTCCTGGCTGGAAGAAGGCCGTACCTTTTACAAGCTTAGTGGTCCCGATGTTAAAAACTGGCATCCCAATGCTTTTCTTGGCAGCCAGGATGAAGAACAACCGTTTAATGCTCTGGTAAAATCCGTCAGCGAAGATAGTGCCATTATTGAAACCATCAAAGACTTTCAGAATGGTTCGCAATCGGTCTGGGGCATCAAGGCACGTAACCTGGAACAAAGTTACGCGCTCAACCTGTTAATGGATCCCGACATCGACTTTGTCAGTATTATCGGCATGGCCGGTACCGGTAAAACCCTGCTTACCCTCGCAGCCGGACTGGAACAGACCCTGGAACAGAAACTGTACTCCGAAATCATTATGACCCGTGTCACGATTCCGGTGGGTGAAGACATTGGTTTCCTGCCCGGCACCGAAGAAGAAAAAATGACGCCGTGGATGGGCGCATTGATGGATAACCTGGAAGTGCTGAACCAGACCCAGCACCCGGAAAATGATAATACCGTTTCAGCGTCATGGGGACAGGCCGCCACCAATGACCTGGTAGCCAACCGCATCAAGGTGCGCTCGATCAACTTTATGCGTGGCAGAACCTTCCTTAACCGCTATATCATTATCGATGAAGCACAGAACCTGACCTCGCACCAGTTAAAAACCCTGATTACCCGAAGTGGTCCTGGTACCAAGATTGTTTGCCTTGGAAATATTGCACAGATCGATACCCCATACCTCACTGAAACCACATCCGGCCTTACCTATGTGATTGACCGTTTCAAGCACTGGGAGCATAGCGGGCATATCACCCTGCTGCGTGGAGAACGATCCCGACTGGCAGACTTTGCTTCTGAGGTTCTGTAAAGACAAATCAACACGGCGAATCTTTTCACCGCAAAGACACAAAGAACGCAAAGATTTAATTCTTACTCGTAGCAGGATATTTTGCAGCAAAATGTTATGAGCGACCGTCGATTTCATCCACCCTTGGCCAGGCATGGATAACAGCGCTCACCAGTGTTGCCAGCGGGATAGCAAAGAACACTCCCCAGAAACCCCATAAACCACCAAACACCAGCACGCTAACAATAATCGCAATGGGATGCAGATTAACAAGACCAGAAAATAATAGCGGCACCAGCACGGTACCATCGAGCGCCTGCGAGATGGCGAAGAAACCTACCAGCCATAAAAAATCATCGCTCCAGCCCCACTGGAAAAAAGCGATCAGCACCACCGGGATAGTCACCACCGCAGCACCGATGTAAGGCACCAGTACCGACAGCCCTACCAGTACCGATAACAGGATCGCATACTTGATACCCAGTATGGAAAAACCAATATAGGTGACAATCCCCACCACGATGATTTCCCAGAACTTGCCACGAATGTATTTACCCAGTTGTAAATCCATTTCATCGGAAACCTGAGAAACCAGCTTGCGATCACGTGGCAGGATACCGGCAAACCAGCTCCAGATACGATCCTTGTCTTTCATAAACAGGAACACCAGTACCGGCACCAGAAAGATATAGACTGCCAGCGTAATCAGGCTGGGAATAGAGGCAAAGGAAAGTGAAACAATATGAGAACCAAGGCCGGTAATTTCACGGTTGATAACAGCAACCAGTTCCTTCACCGTTTGCTCGGAAATAAAAGGATAAATTTCCGGTAAACGCAAAAGTAATTGCTGTCCCTGCGACAGGTAGCGTGGCAGTTCACGAAATAACTCCGTTAGCTGTGCCGAAACCAGCGGCAAAACACCAAAAAAGAGAAAAATCAGGAACGCAAGGAACATGCTAAAGACCAGGATGACTGCGGTAAGGCGTTTCGATCCGTGGCGCTGCATGCGGCGCACCAGCCCTTCGAGCAGGTAGGCAATAACAATAGCTGCCAGCACCGGCAGTAGCATATCACCCATAGTAAGGATGACGGTGGAGCCGATCAGGAGTACCGCAGCAAGAATAATGGCCTGGGGATCTGAGAAGTAGCGTCTATACCACAGCTTGACCAGTTCTATCATTCAGTGCTTTCCTGTTTGAATTCAGCGACAAACATATCGTAATGCTTTTTGAACACCGCTTCCAGCTCATTAATGACTTCGCGGCTATCTCGCCCCTGTAGCATATTCTGGCTGACCAGCGAGGCCGTTTCATCCAGCAGATTATCCTTGTCCACCATGCTGTAGATTTCGGAAAGGCGTTTTACCGCTGCGACTACGGTTTCATTCTCCGGGCCCGGCACATGCTGCGGCTCGGGAATTTCATTGACCCTGGGCTGATAACGCTGTGACAGGAACTCGGCATACTCAAGCAACTGGGCCGCCACCTCGTCGGGGAGGCTACGGTAATACTGCAACAGTTTCTTGCTGTTTTTGTTCACAATGCCCCGGTTTATTTATCTGAATGGTAGGACTTACAGTAGTTACGGGCAAAATTAAGTAGCTCATCCATTGCGCGCATACGGAACTTCTGTTTCTGATGCACGAATGAGAAGGGCCGCATGATGGGTGGATCGGTTTTAATCGCCACCAGGGTGCCTAGCTTCACTTCTTTTTGAATGGTCGCAGCAGAAATCACCGAGATACCCATCCCGGCTTCGACCGCGCCCTTGATGGCTTCCAGGCTGCCCAGCTCCATGGAAACACTGAGTTCATTGGCACCCATACCGGAAAGGTGCATGCTTTCGAGCATGACTTCACGGGTACCGGAGCCTTCTTCACGACAGATAAAAGGAAAATCACCCAGACGTTTGAGTGGCACCACATCTTCCTTTGCCAGTTCATGGTTCGGCGGCACAATTACGACCAGCTGATCGGTACTGCACTCTTCTACCACCAAATTCTTGTTGCTGACCGGGGCTTCGACCACACCAAGATCAATGGCATTATTTTCCACCTGAGAGACAATCCCATCGGTATTAGCCACCTTGAGCCGCACCGTCACATCCGGGTGCTCGGCCTTGAAGTCGCCCAGCAACACCGGCAGCATATACTCGGCAATGGTGGTACTCGCACCCAGAATCAGCACCCCGCTGACATCGCCGGTCAGCTGGCGCACCGAGTTATCCATTTCCGAGTAAATCTCAAAGATGCGCTCGGCACATTCATACACCTTGCTACCGGCATCGGTAAGGCTGATGCGGTTATGGGTACGGTCAAACAAACGGGTATTGAACTGCTCTTCAAGCTGGCGCACCTGGAAAGTGACCGCCGGTTGCGTCATGTGTAGCTCTTCAGCCGCCTTGGTAAAACTCAGCAAGCGGGCTACGGTGTAAAAAACCTGTAAACGTCTGTCAGACATATTTCATTCTCTTCGGCTCGGGGACAACCATTATATTATTCTATATCCACATTGGGAAAACTGAGGGGCGAAGGATAACAGGCTTGCCACTAAACATGAATAGATTCGAGGTACTGGATGTGGCTAATCCGGTGATTTTAGGGGAAAACGCAGAAAAAAACGGGTATTTTGCACAGAATACCCGTTTTTCTTTAATGGATCAGTGACTTAAAAGCCCACTATCAGGATTCTTCAAACTGCTCTACCATCACCCTGAGCTGCTCGGTCATTTCGGTCATGGTTTCACTCACCGCACTGGCCTGCTCGGCCGTACGCGCGGTTTCCATGGAAAGCTGGTTGATATGCTCGATATTCTGGCTAACCTCTGCGGCCACTGAACTCTGCTCCTCGGTTGCAGCCGAAATCTGGGTATTCATATCATTGATCACCGAAACCGAACCCGAAATTTCAGCCAGCGCTTCGGCAGCCTGCTCGACCTGCTCAACCCCCTCAGCCGCGCGTTTACTGACCTCATCCATACCCTTAACCGCATTGGTCACACCCTGCTGCAGTTTTTCAATCATCTCCTGGATTTCCTGGGTCGCATCATGAGAACGGCTGGCGAGAGTACGCACCTCATCCGCCACCACGGCAAAGCCTCTGCCCTGCTCACCCGCCCGTGCTGCCTCGATAGCAGCATTGAGTGCCAGCAGGTTGGTCTGTTCAGAAATACCACGAATCACATCCAGTACACCACCAATATTCTCACTGTCGGTTTTCAGTTGCTGAATCGAGGTCGAAGCCTGAGAAACATGGGTATCGAGTGAATCAATAATACCGATGGCATCGGTCACGGTTAGCGCCCCCTGCCGTGCCATGTCGCTGGCCTCGGACGCTGCGGTAGCGGCATTACTGGTGCTCTGAGACACTTCCTGTACTGCGGCAGACATTTCAGTCACTGCCGTGGCCACCATTTCAATTTCCTGCTGTTGCTGCTCCACGCTGCGGTTACTGGTCCTTACGTTCTCGGCACTGTCTCGAGCAATGTCGCCGAGCTGAGCCGTGGCCTGTTCAAGCCGTTTGACCACGGTGCGCAATTTCGCCTTGAGCATTTTAAAAGACAGGGAAATCTGGCTGATATCATCGATATTTCCGGTATAGGCCACCTGAATAATCTTGTTATCGACAATGCCGCGTGCTTCTTTGAGCAGTGCAGGTAAGTCCTTTAGCAGGTACCAGACCGTGGCGGCACTCAGCCCGGCACCTGTCAACCA
>JALUTJ010000221.1 GCA_027057985.1 Chromatiales bacterium | reverse complement strand
ACATGGACGCCATACCGCCATGTTCGGAATCAGGCGCAGGGTAGGAATCTGCTCGATTGGCTGGTGAGTCGGACCATCTTCACCCAGACCGATTGAATCGTGCGTAAAGACGAAGATGCTCTGAATTTTCATCAGTGCCGCCATGCGCAGGGCATTACGGGCATATTCAGAGAACATCAGGAAGGTAGCACCGAATGGAATCAGACCACCGTGCAGTGAAATACCATTCATAATGGCAGACATACCAAATTCACGCACACCGTAGCGAACATAGTTAGGCACTTCATTGGCATCCATTGGCTTGTAACCGGACCACTCGGTCAGGTTTGAACAACCCAGATCAGCGGAACCGCCAAACAGCTCAGGTACGGCTGGAGAGAAGGCTTCGATAGCCGCCAGTGATGCCTGACGGGTTGCCGGGCTTTTCGCATCGGCATTCACTGCAGCGATATATTCAGCTGAAGTTTTCGCCCAGTCTGCTGGCAGATCACCTTTCATACGACGTTCGAATTCAGCAGCCTGCTCTGGGAATTCTGCCTTGTAAGCAGCAAACTTCTCGTTCCACTCTGCTTCTGCTTTGGCACCTTTGTCTTTGGCATCCCAGCCCTGGTAAACATCTTTAGGCACTTCAAAAGGACCGTGATCCCAGCCCAGGGCAGCCTTGGTCAGGTTGATTTCTTCTTCACCTAATGGCGCACCATGACAGGCGTGGCTACCGGCCTTGTTCGGTGAACCGAAACCGATGGTGGTTTTGCAGCAGATCAGGGTTGGCTTGCTGCTCATGTCCTTGGCCAGGTCGATAGCTTTCTGAATTGCTTCAGGATCATGGCCATCGACATCTGGAATAACGTGCCAGCCGTAAGCTTCAAAGCGCTTCGGCGTATCATCGGTAAACCAGCCTTCCACTTCACCGTCGATAGAAATACCGTTGTCATCCCAGAAAGCAATCAGCTTGCCCAGACCCAGGGTACCGGCCAGTGAACAGGCTTCGTGTGAAATACCTTCCATCAGGCAGCCATCACCCATAAAGACGTAGGTGTGGTGATCAACGATGTTGTGGCCTTTTTCATTGAACTGTGCAGCGAGCGCTTTTTCAGCAATCGCCATGCCCACGGCATTGGTAATACCCTGACCTAATGGACCGGTAGTGGTTTCAACACCTGGTGTATAACCGTATTCCGGGTGACCGGGAGTCTTTGAATGTAACTGACGGAAGTTTTTCAGATCATCGATACTCAGGTCATAACCGGTGAGGTGCAGCAGTGAATAAATCAGCATGGAGCCGTGGCCGTTTGAGAGAATAAAACGGTCGCGGTTGGCCCATTCCGGGTTATTTGGGTTGTGGACCATGTGGTCGTTCCACAATACTTCAGCGATATCCGCCATACCCATTGGGGCACCCGGATGACCTGAATTGGCTTTTTGAACTGCGTCCATACTTAAAGCACGGATAGCATTGGCAAGTTCTCTGCGAGATGACATAACTCTCTCCCTAACGTTTAAAATTTAAAATTAAAAATCTTTTTAGCCATTAACTGATTGTTTTTAAATACAATTTCTGGCCTGACACTCAACCTGCGAAACAGGAAAAATGTCGAAAATCTGGTTTCTGTTACGGGGAAATAACCGGCAGCGACCTGGCTGCATTATTTTGTGAAAAACCCCTGGTCCCCAATATTTCCCCATTCTGGCCCCCGGCTCACGACGGCGAAAAATGGAGCCGGCAATTCTCCCATTTTTTACCCCCTGCGGGCAAGATAAATCCGTCCTGTAATAAACCTTAATCAGGAGTGGATAAACTGAGTTTATGGTTATTAAAGCCGGGGGAATAAAACAAAAACA
Organism: Chromatiales bacterium; assembly: GCA_027057985.1. Lineage (GTDB taxonomy): Bacteria > Pseudomonadota > Gammaproteobacteria > UBA6429 > Thiohalophilaceae > JAGLTQ01. The sequence goes on along the minus strand of JALUTJ010000221.1, from coordinate 2,939 downwards.
GCACCACGAGCCGGCATTTTGACTTACAGGGAGCCGGGCTTTCGACCAGGGCAGTCAGGCTCCCCGGTTTTCAGAATGATCCGCAATGTGAATCGTTACTCATCTTTCCATTTAATCGAACAACCCATGCTGGGAATTTGCTCGGCAGGCCCCTTGCCGGTTTCAGCCACCTGCTTCATTGCTTCAAACAGATCCCGGCGTACACCTTCTGGCGCGGTTTCCTTGCGGCTCTCATCAAAACGACCCCGGTACTGCAACTTCAGATCCGCGTTATAGCCAAAGAAGTCCGGTGTGCAGACAGCGCCATAGGCTTTTGCCACCTGCTGGGTTTCATCGAGTAAATAAGGAAAAGTGAAGTCATATTCCTCAGCAACCTTTTTCATGTTATCAAAGGAATCTTCTTCATACTCGGTGGGATCATTCGACATGATGGCCACCGTGTTCACACCCAGTTGTTTCAGCTCACGGGTATCACGCACCAGTCGCTCACGAATCGCTTTGACATAGGGGCAGTGATTACAAATAAACATTACCAGCAATCCTTTTTCACCGGCACAGTCTTTTAGTGTCCAGGTCTTACCATCGACACCCGGCAATGAAAAATCCACCGCGTCTTTATCAAATTCACATACAGGCGTTTGCAGGCTTACCATTTGTATCTATCCTTTTTTCAGCAGTTATTCAAAAGCGGCTATTTTATACCACGCCAGCAGTGGCAAAGGCGAATTTCAGATATGGCCGTTATTTTCACTGTCTTTCCCGGTTTTTCTCTGGTATATTCAGACCACAGCGCCGATTTGAATTCAGATTGCGGGCGCTTAAAAAATACGGCTAAAGCGGAAATATCCATCTCGAATTTCAGAAAACCGCTTTAGTTTGGCTAAAGCGGTTTTTTTATGAAGGAAACAAACTAATGAGTGAGCACTTATTTACATCAGAATCCGTCTCCGAAGGTCATCCGGACAAAGTTGCGGATCAAATCTCTGATTCTATTCTCGATGCCATTTTTGAACAGGATCCCAAAGCCCGTGTGGCCTGTGAAACCCTGGTCAATACCGGCATGGTCGTCCTTTCCGGCGAAATCACCACCTCAGCCTGGGTGGATATGAATGATGTGGTACGTAACCGCATCAAGGAAATCGGCTATAACAGTTCAGAAATGGGCTTTGACTACGAGTCCTGTGCCATTCTAACCTCGATCGACAAGCAGTCTGCCGATATTGCCATGGGCGTGGATGAAAGCGAGTCTCACGAGCAGGGCGCCGGTGACCAGGGTCTGATGTTCGGTTATGCCTCCAATGAAACCGATGTGCTGATGCCTGCCCCGATCACCTATGCGCATCGACTGGTCAAGCGCCAGGCAGAAGTCCGTAAAAACGGTACCCTGCCGTGGTTACGCCCGGATGCCAAGAGCCAGGTCACTTTCCGCTACCAGGACAACAAGCCTGTCGGCATCGATGCCGTGGTGCTTTCTACCCAGCATGCCGCCGATATTGAAACCGACACCCTGCGTGAAGCCGTTATGGATGAAATTATCAAGCCCATCCTGCCCGAAGAATGGCTGAGCAAGGACACCAAGTACTTCATCAACCCGACCGGCCGATTCGTCATCGGTGGGCCGGTGGGTGACTGTGGCCTGACCGGCCGCAAGATTATCGTCGATACCTATGGCGGCATGGCACGTCACGGTGGTGGCGCCTTCTCCGGCAAGGACCCTTCCAAGGTGGATCGCTCCGCGGCCTATGCCGGTCGCTACGTGGCGAAAAACATTGTCGCAGCCGGTCTTGCCGATCGCTGTGAAATCCAGGTTTCCTATGCCATCGGTGTCTCGGAGCCCACTTCGATCAGTGTCGAAACCTTTGGTACCGGCAAGGTCGAAGATGCCCGTATCGTAGAACTGGTACGCGAGCACTTTGACCTGCGTGCCGGTGGTCTGGTGAAAATGCTGGACCTGTTACGCCCGATTTATGCCCGAACCGCCGCTTACGGCCACTTCGGTCGTGAAGAAGAGGATTTCACCTGGGAGAAGACCGACAAGGCTGATGCCCTGCGCGACGCAGCAGGTATTTAAGCAGACTTTTGTTCCGGGTAAGCACTTGTGTGTTCATCACCGCAGTGCTTGCCCGGCCTGAAATGCATGAGAAATGTAAAACTTTGCATCCTCATCTGTCTGGCGGTAGATTTATTTTTTTCAATCGCTACAATAACAGCTCAAACTTAAGAACAAACTGTTTTTTCTGAGGGGCGCTGCAGCGGAATCCCTTCCGTCAGGCTCAGAAAAGGCAGATCCATATTAATTGGATAAACGGCGCTCATTCCTTATTAACGTTTATAGGAGAATGAAGCATGAATGCCGATTTTACCGATTACAAAGTCGCCGATATTTCACTTGCCGACTGGGGCCACAAGGAAATTGCCATTGCCGAAACCGAAATGCCGGGGCTGATGGCATTACGCGAAGAATACGGTGATGAAAAACCGCTAAAAGGCGCCCGTATCATGGGCAGCCTGCACATGACCATCCAGACGGCTGTTCTTATTGAAACCCTGGTTGCCCTCGGTGCCGAGGTACGCTGGGTTTCCTGTAATATCTTCTCCACCCAGGATCATGCCGCAGCGGCTATCGCCGATCAGAATATCCCGGTTTATGCCTGGAAAGGCGAAACTATCGAGGAATACTGGTGGTGTACCGAGCAGGCTCTGACCTGGCCCGATGGTCAACTGCCCAATATGATCCTCGATGATGGTGGTGATGCTACCCTGCTGGTACACAAGGGTGTTGAATTTGAAAAGGCCGGTGCCGTACCGGAAGCGAAAGAAGATGACAACGAGGAATGGAAAGCTATTCTCGAAGTACTGCGTCGTACCATCAAGCCCGGTTCTACCTTCTGGCAGGACACCGCAGCAAGTATCAAGGGTGTAACCGAGGAAACCACTAC
>JALUTJ010000220.1 GCA_027057985.1 Chromatiales bacterium | reverse complement strand
GGATAACTTTGCTTGCTATGCCAGCGGATAGACATGGCATGGGGCGCCGGCATTTGCAGGTACGGCGCACGCTCACCGGAATAAAAGCCATCGATCCAGATCTGTATCGGCCGACCGATTGCCAGGATCACCAGCAAGGCCAGAAAAGCCAGACCAAGTCGTTTTAACCAGCGCAGTAAAAAAGCCATACCCCATGTCCCCTGTTTTCAATTTCGATTCAAATCCGTTAAGATTCCACAACAGTATATCGCATCCCCCCTGCTTTTAATAATACGGGCCCAGTATGCATAATATTCCTCGACTGTTTCGTTATCTCTTAATCGTTAGCCTGCTACACCTGTTTGTCTTTACCCTGTTACGGGTCGTTTTTTATTTCTATTTCAAACCAGCTGATGCGGCTTTTTCAACAGCAGAGACAATGCAGAGTTTCCTGTTCGGACTGCGCCTTGATTTACAGTTGAGCCTGCTGCTGGTATTGCCTCTTTTTGTTTTCAGTGGCTTCCGGCTGCTCAGTCCGTTTGAATACGATACCAGTCGTCGCTTCTGGTTATTTTTTCAGTTCACGGCCTTTGCCGCGGTGCTCTATCTCTACTTCAATAATTTTCTTTTCTTTATGCATAACACGCAGCTGCTCAGCGCCAGAGACAGCGCTTACCTGTTTTCTGCTGACAACATGATTCGTCTTTTTCTGACCGCAGTGCTCGCCCTGTTACTGGCAGCCCTCTATGGCTCGCTGCTCAATAGCCTTATTCTGTATTTCTCCGATGTGCTGGTTCCCCTGCAAACCAGCCTGCATAAATTGCTGTACGCACTGCTGGGTAGCCTTATTCTACTTGCCGGGCTCTATGGCCAGATCGGTAGCCAGCCCTTAAGCCTGAAAGATATCCCTTTTGCGGAGAATACCTTCCCTGCCCAGGTGGCGGCCAACCCGGTACTGTTTTATTTCACCGCAGCTGCCCGTGGCCACTAACAGCATTTGACCCGGCTGGGTCAATCCGCTATCTTGCCTGCCCCGATTAACCCGATATTTCAGGCAAAAGTATGAAAATTCTCGTTATTGGCGGCGGTGGCCGCGAACATGCCCTGGCATGGAAAGCAGCACAATCTGAACAGGTTTCCGTTGTTTATGTCGCGCCCGGCAATGCCGGCACCGCACAGGAAAAAAAGCTGGAGAACGTCGCCATTGCTGCCGAAGATATTGCCGGCCTGAAAGCCTTTGCCCATGACAACCAGATCGACCTCAGTATCGTCGGCCCCGAAGCACCCCTGGTGGCGGGCATTGTCGATGAATTTACTGCCGCCGGCCTGCCCTGCTTTGGCCCCAGCAAAGCGGCAGCCCAGCTCGAAGGTTCCAAGTCCTTTACCAAGGATTTCCTGGCACGGCACAATATTCCAACCGCCGCCTATGCCAATTTTACCGATGTCGACCAGGCCATTGCCTATATAAAAGAGCAGGGTGCGCCGATTGTCATCAAGGCTGATGGCCTTGCCGCTGGCAAGGGGGTTATCGTTGCCCAGAGCGAGGAAGAAGCCATTGCTGCTGTAAAAGATATGCTGGCGGGTAATGCCTTTGGTGATGCCGGTCATCGCGTGGTGATCGAACAGTTCCTTGCCGGCGAAGAAGCCAGCTATATCGTCATGGTCGATGGTGAACATATTCTTCCCATGGCCACCTCGCAGGATCACAAGGCTGCGTTCGATGGCGACAGGGGCCCCAATACCGGTGGCATGGGTGCCTATTCCCCGGCTCCGGTGGTCACGCCCGAGATTGACAGCCGCATTATGCGTGAAATTATCGAACCGACCGTAAAAGGCATGGCGGCCGAAGGCAATTCCTATACCGGGTTTCTCTATGCCGGGCTGATGATCGATAAAGACGGCCAGCCGCGGGTGATCGAATATAACTGCCGTTTTGGTGATCCGGAAACCCAGCCCATTATGATGCGGCTGCGCTCGGATCTGGTGGCGCTGTGCCAGGCTGCACTGGAGAAGAAACTCGACCAGGCCAGTATTGACTGGGATCCCCGTGCTGCACTGGGCGTGGTCCTGGCGGCGGGCGGTTATCCTGCTGACTATCGCAAGGGAGATGTTATCCAGGGTATTCCGGCAGCGACCGCTGATACCCATGTTTTCCATGCCGGCACCACGGAAAAAGACGGGCAGGTGGTGACCAGTGGTGGCCGGGTGCTGTGTGCCGTGGCGCTGGGTGAGAGTGTCAGTGAAGCCCAGGCAAAAGCCTATCAGCTGGTGGAAAAAATCAGCTGGGATGGCATGATTTACCGCAAAGATATTGGCTATCGGGCAATCTCACGCGAAAATTCGTGAAAATCGGCGAAAATCAGCTGAAATCACAAAACTAATCCTCCCCGGGTCGAAGATATGTTTCGACTTCCGGGTCAGTTTTGCATAAAATATGCGACTTTTCCGGCACCGCACTGAACGGCTATTAATTGAATCATGTGCTGTTGTGCTCAAAAACATTATTTGCATCAAACAGATTTTAAAATAATTTTAAACGCTTTAAGGAGTATCCATGTCTGCTAAACATCCTGTTATCGCGGTGACTGGCTCATCAGGTGCCGGTACAACAACCGTAAAGAACGCATTTGAGCATATCTTTTTCCGTGAAAAAATTAAGCCACTGGTTGTAGAAGGCGACAGTTTTCATAAATTCGATCGTGCGGAAATGAAAGAACAGATCGAAGTTTTTGCCAAACAGGGCAAGAACCTCAGCCACTTTGGTCCTGAAGCCAACCACTTCGACCTGCTGGAAGAAACCTTCAAGTCTTACGGTGAAACCGGCAGCTGCAAGCGTCGTTACTACCTGCACTCTGATGAAGAAGCGGCTGAACACAATGCGCGTCTGGGCACCAGCCTCAATCCGGGCCAGTTCACGCCATGGGAAGAAATCACCGAAGACTCTGACCTGCTGTTCTATGAAGGTCTGCACGGTGGTGCCTCTGATGACAAATCTGACGTATCAAAATACGTTGACCTGCTGGTAGGTGTTACCCCTATCGTCAATCTGGAATGGATTCAGAAAATTCACCGCGATAATGCCCAGCGAGGTTATTCTGCAGAAGCCATCGTTGATACTATCCTGCGTCGTATGGAAGATTATGTAAACTACATTACGCCACAGTTCTCCAAAACGGATATCAACTTCCAGCGTGTGCCTACCGTGGATACTTCTAATCCATTTATTGCACGTGATATTCCAACGCCAGACGAAAGTTTTATCGTGATTCGTTTCCGTGATCCTAAAGGTGTGGACTTCCCTTACCTGCAGAACATGATCCAGGATTCCTTTATGTCACGTCCAAATACCCTGGTTGTGCCCGGCACCAAGATGGGCTTTGCCATGGAACTGATTCTCAACCCGGTTATCCATGAACTGATCGAGAAGAAACGTAGCGCCTGATATTAAAGGCAAAGCAGAAAAGAGCCGGAACTGTGTAAAACGGTTCCGGCTTTTTTAATTGTGAAACACGAACAGGACACCCGCATGCAAGCATTTTTATCTGCCAGTAGTTTTAAAGACAATGCCAGTGATGCCGCCGATGAGCTGTTACAGCAACTTGGCACCATTCCGGCTGAGGCCAGTTGTGGTTTTATCTATGCGACAGATGAATTTGCCGTTGAACTGAGCCGCCTGCTGGAAATCCTTAAAACAAAAACGGCAATACCAAACTGGATAGGCAGTATTGGTAAACGCATCTTTATGCCGCAACAGGAAGTCGAAGGTCAGGCCGCCGTTACCATTATGCTGGCCGACTTCCAGGCTGAGGACTTTATGGTTTTCAATGGTATGGAGCAGGCACCTGAGTTTGCCGACAGTGACGAGATGCATGTCGCTCTGGTACATGCCGATCCCCGTAATGGCATGGTCAATGAATATATTCATACCCTGCCAGAAAAAATCGGTAACGGTTACCTGCTCGGCGGCATGACCTCATCTGACAGCCATTTTTACCAGGTTGCCAACCAGGTTACCGAGGGTGATATCTCCGGGATTGTTTTCAGGGAAAATGTACGACTGCAAACCGGGCTGGCGCAGGGCTGTGTGCCTATTGGCGAACCCCATACCCTGAGCGAATGTGATCACCATATCGCCATCAGTATCGATAATCGCCCGGCACTGGAAGTGTTCAAACAGGAAATCGGTGATGTACTGGCAAGGAATATCGATCGTGCTGCCGGCTATATTTTTGCCGGCTTCCCTGTCGCAGGCAGTGATACCGGCAACTACCTGGTACGCGATATCATCGGTATAGATGATGAAAATAATTACCTCGCCGTTGCCGATAATATGCAGGTCGGCAGTCGTATCATGTTCTGCAAGCGTGATGGCGCGGCTGCAGTGGAAAACATGCGTAATATGCTGGATAACATTAAAAAGCGTTGTGGTGATAATCCGATCCGTGGTGCAGTTTATATTTCCTGCCTCGGTCGCGGCGAAAACCTGTTCGCTGAGAAGTCAGCCGAAATCAAACTGATTTATGAGGTACTCGGTGATGTTCCGCTGCTTGGCTTTTCTGCCAGCGGCGAAATTGCCGGTGACCAGCTCTATGGCTATACCGGGGTACTGACGGTATTTCTGTAGAATCAGATAAAGCCCTGAGCCTTAGTCGTTTTTAACCAGAAACTGCGGGATTTTCTGTACCCCACCAAGCAGGATAACCACCTTGAAACCATTTTGCAGCAGCAGGAATGCTGCGGCCGAACTGCGTCGCCCGGTGCCGCAGTAACAGATATATTCCCGGCTCTTATCCAGTTCCTTCATTCGCATGCGT
>JALUTJ010000219.1 GCA_027057985.1 Chromatiales bacterium | reverse complement strand
TTTTAATCTCATCATAAATCTGCTCACGACTACGATCCGCACGGTAAATCTGCTGATCAATCGCTCGCTGCACCGCGCTGGCGTTTACCCGAGGCAGCTGTTGTTTACGCGCCCAGTAATCAGACTCGATGAGCAGATCCTGCATACTGTGCATGTGGGTGGAAAGGCGAGTGGTATCTTCTATCTGCCGCATGCCGTATTCGATCACTTTTTTAACCGCTGGCTGGTCAAAGGCCATGAGTTTGTTTTTTCGTACCAGGCTGGCAATCACCTGGGCATACTGGTTAAGGGACTCGCGGTTGCGGTCAATCGTTTCAGAAAAATCTACCTCGACTTTAAACAACTCGGAAAACTCGGCATCCCCCTGCTCCAGCAGGTAATACAGGGCACGACTGCCGACCAGTACAACCTTGATATCCAGTGGTATCGGTTCCGGTTCCAGCGAGACCATGTTGACCATGCCAGTGCTGTCGCCAAGCGACTGGATGGTAATCTGTTTTGCTACCAGCACCCGCTTGAGTGTTTCCCAGGCATAGGGCTGGCTCAGTAATTTGTGTGCATCCAGCACCAGGTAGCCGCCATTGGCCCTGTGCAGTGCACCCGGCTTGATAAAGCGAAAATCGGTTACCGGCGTTCCCATCTGCGACAGGTATTCCACCCGCCCGATCAGGTTCTGGTACATCGGGTTATCTTCGTGAACGATCGGTGCACCCTTTGCGTGGGCGTTATCGACAATCACGTTCACCTCGTAATGCTGAAAGCCATAGGCTTCATCACCACTTTCAAAATTCAGTTCAACCTGGTCAGATTCATGGAAGGCATGCAGACCGGCAATCACATCTTCCTGGATAGCTTCCATGTGCGCGACCACCGCGGGAATCTCGCTGTAGCGCTGCTTGATTTCATTGATAAGGTGCGAAGTGGCAAACATGCCTACCTCGCGGTTGATGCGATTGATCTTTTCCGTGGCTTCTTTTTGCCACTGGTTGCGAAGGTGAATAATATTGTCCAGCTGGTTCTGTAACTCGCTGATAATGGTTTCGTACTGCTGCTTTTCTTCTGCCGGCAGTTTTTCATATTCTTCCACGCTCAGCGTCCTGCCCTCTTTAAACGGGGAAAAAGTCACCTCATCCTCGTTACGCAGAAAAATAATGTCATGTGCACGCGCCTTGTCCGCCAATTCATTAAAGGCCTGCTGGGTCTTTTCCTGCAGCGAATTTCGTACTTCCTGCTGGCGGGTAAAATACTGCTCACTCTCAAAGGCACTGGGGATGGCGGTTTGCAGATCCTTGATCAGCTGGCGCATATCGTCACGCAGCTGCCTGCCCTGGCCGGCCGGCAGACGAATGGCACGCGGTTTTTGTGGATCCTCGAAATTAAAGGCATAGCACCAGTCATCCGCCGTCTTCTGCTCGGCCGAGGCACGTTCGAGGAAGTTATTTAATAAGGTGTGTTTACCCAGCCCGGTCGAGCCCATCAGGTACATATTGTAGCCGGGACGATCCATTTCCACGGCAAAGGAAAGCGCATCCATGGCCCGTTGCTGTCCAACCATGCCTTCAAAATCGGGGATGTCATCGGTACTGCGAAAAGAAAATGCTGCCTGTTCACAGAATGAACGCAATTGTTTGGCACTTATTGGCCGGATTTTTGTCATAGTCATCACAATTTTTATAACTTTAGATAGATAGGCGCAACATTATAAATTAAAGTAACGTCTGCAAGCGAATAAAGAAAACCTTACAGATTTGGCTACATTAACCCATGTGCTTGAAAAGTAAGCTGTTTTATTTCATGACAGGGATTTTAGAATGATTGAGCAATTCACTTAGAATTAACAATTGTTCACACCAACCATATTGTCATTGTGTCTTTAAGGTTCTAACTTTTATGCAAGATAACAATTGTTTAGGGAAAAAACAAAAGGGGCAATACCACCATGAAACTATCTTCTCGGGCACATTACGCCATTAAAACCGTACTTGAACTTTCCACCCACGTTGACGAACCCATTACCCTCGCCCAGCTGGCACAGGCACAGAATATTTCGATTTCTTATCTGGAGCAGATTTTCGCCCTGCTGAGAAAATGCGGTATCGTCAAAAGTACCCGCGGCCCGGGGGGTGGCTATATGCTGAACAAACCACTCAACGAGATTTCCATTGCCTCAATTGTAAAGGCGGTCGATAAGGCAAGCGTTAAGGAAAGCAGCAGTGACCCCGAGTTTAACCATTCCGATAGCCACGCCTTATGGCTACGCCTGCTGGAACTGATTGGTGGTTATCTCGATAGCATCAGCCTGGCCGAGTTACATAGCCTGTACACTACACCAGATGCGACGCAAAGCAGCTCTGACGAGGCAAAGGAAAGTACCCAGGTCGCTTAAACCCGGCTATATAATAGCTTCCTGATATAAAGCGGGAATACTTCGGTATTACCCGCTTTTTTATTGTCAATTACTTGACACCCGGGCTATGTCGGCCTATTTTATTGCCACTGTACAAAATATCAGCAACAAGGAAGTAACACTAAAAGTATGGAATCACAGTTTTGTGAACAGTTCCCCAGCAATATTAGAAAATATTAATAATAATCAAATAAACAACAAGGGAATTACACCATGCATTTAACAGTCCCCCACCTGTTGATCATTACGATCACATTGCTAGTCGTACACAGCCTTGTCTGGGCGTAATTATTGATTACTGCCTGATCAGGGTATTGAAAGTCAAACCGGGAAATTTCTGTGACACTTTCCTCATGAGTGAAACAGGGATTTCCCGGTTTTCATATCCATCGCTGCAATATTTCCACTACCCGGACCGTACCTAGAAAACTTGTCCAGACGATCGCAACTACTTTTGTATTAAGAGTTGCTAAATTACTTATTTACTACCAGCAGTTGAACATTTATTGATCCAGATCAAGAAAAAAACAGCCTTTTCATGACAGTATGATCTCGCTTCCAGAAAAAAACACGAAGGAAGGAAAAAGTATGATAGTGCAACCGCTTCATAAAACCATTTTAAGTTTTATTGCCAAAGCATTACTCGCACTTTTTGCCCTGTTTACCATCACGATTATCATGGTAAACATCCTGAAATAACCGTTTTTTACATGCGTTCTCCGCGCAAGGTGTAAGAAGTAAGGCCAGTCGATGACTGGCCTTTTTTATTGACCAAAACAAACCGACAAATTTTTCACCGCAAAGGCGCGAAGAACGCAAAGTTTTATCGTCTGCACATAACAGGATATTTTGCAGCAAAATGTTATGCGCGACCGTCGATTTCAGGGATGAAATCGTCGAGCGGCCAGGGATGGCGCATAGCGTGTCGTGAATAACATTTTGCGAGAAAAATATCCGGCAACAGTTATTTATTGTCAGACTAAAGTCTGACCTACTCATTGACCTATATGGTTATTTTGTAGCTTGCGCAATAAAACGATCCAGCTGGTTGGCAAATTCACGTCTATCACGTTGTGTCATCGCCGCTGGCCCACCACTGATTTCACCACTGCCGCGCAGTTCATCCATTAAATCGCGCATGACCAGCTTCTGTTTAATCGTTTCGCTGGAATACATTTCTCCACGTGGATTGAGTGCATGCGCGCCCTTGTCAATAACTTCAGCTGCAAGTGGAATATCACCAGTGATCACCAGGTCGCCTTTATTTACCTGCTGCACAATTGCGTTATCTGCAACATCAAAACCAGCCGCAACACGCTGGGTTTTGATAAAAGCTGAAGCCGGTACCTTTAAGGCCTGATTAGCAACCAGGGTAACCCTGGTTTTGCTGCGCTCGGCAACACGATAAAGAATTTCCTTGATAACTTTAGGACAGGCATCGGCATCGACCCAGATTTGAACCATGAGACTTAATCCTGTTGTGCTTCAAGCGCCTGCTGCATTTGAGTTTTATTTACCGGTAGTTGTAAAACAGCATGCAGTTCAAACAGGGCTTCGAGTTTTTCCACGTACTGGCGTTCATGTTTTTCCACCAGTACGATCATTTTTGCATGTGGTGCATATTTTTGCAGGCTGTACATAAAGACATCGAGATTGGAGACATTCACCCCGGCGTAGTTATTACCATAACCATAAAAGAACTCGGCCACCACAAAATCCGGTGCCTGCTTTTTCAACTCGGCAATGGCCTTGCGCATCGAGGTCAGGACAACCTGTTTCATACCCCGTTGCCGGTAAAGATCCGAGAAATCCGGGTGCAGAGGGGATTCAACTATCGAAAAAACAACAGCTTCACTCATAATCCGTTCTATATTCCTTCAATTAAGCCGATAAAGCCGCATTTTAGTGCAAATTGGCCAGTAAAACAGTATAATAAGCGTTCTTTATTCGTTCTCGCCTGACCATCTTTTAGATATCTCGCAACAACCTCTATACACAGGAACACTTAATGTCGAAAACTGACACTGCCTCGTTTGATACGCTTGGCCTCTCTCAACCCGTACTCCAGGCCCTTGAAGCTATCGGTTACGAAACTCCTTCTCCAATACAGGCTGAAATGATCCCTTATGTGCTGCAGGGGCGTGATGTCCTTGGCCAGGCTCAGACCGGCACCGGCAAAACTGCCGCCTTTGCCCTGCCCATTCTCTCGAAAATCAACCTCAGGGAAAAAGATCCACAGGTACTGGTGCTGGCTCCCACACGCGAACTGGCGATCCAGGTTGCTGAAGCCTTCCAGAAGTATGCTGCAAAGATGAAAGGTTTCCATGTTTTACCCATTTATGGTGGCCAGGACTATCGCAGCCAGATGCGCCAGCTCGATCGTGGTGTCCATGTCGTTGTTGGAACCCCCGGCCGTGTTATGGATCATATTCGTCGCGGTACCCTGAAACTGGATAACCTGAAAACACTGGTGCT
>JALUTJ010000218.1 GCA_027057985.1 Chromatiales bacterium | reverse complement strand
ACAATAATACGGACAATATTTTTCATCTATCAATCTCTAATAACAATTCAGGCAGGCAGCCCAGGTTAAAAACCTGAACTGTATTTAAATAAAAGAAGCTTACTTATCGTTCCATTGTCGTCGATTAATGACGTAGCCCGACATCTTGCCAATAAAGGGTAATGCCAGCATACCGCTGATCCATGATACCTGTTTCGGATCACGATATTTATGGATACCGATAGTCATCCCTTGGTGACCACCCCGTGGCTGATCGCGATAGGTTCCAAAAAGTCGATCCCACCATGACAGGGCAAAACCAAAGTTACTGTTGGCTTCATCATCTTCCACCGAGTGATGCACCCGGTGCATATCTGGAGTGACCAGAAACCAGCGCAGGATGCTGTCGAGCCTTTTTGGCAGGCGAATATTGCCGTGATTGAACATCGCCGTGGCATTGAGCATGATTTCAAAAATAATCACCGCAACCACCGGCGGGCCGAGCAGGATAATGGTGGCAAACTTGATCAACATGGAAAGTATGATCTCGATGGTATGAAACCGCGCCCCGGTGGTCACATCATAGTCGAGGTCGGCATGGTGCACCCGGTGTAGCCGCCATAATACCGGAACCGCATGCACCATGATGTGCTGCAGATATATCACGAAATCCATGATAATGACCGAGGCAACAACCACCAGCCAGAAGGGGAAGTCGTTGTAGTAATTAAACAGACCCCAGCCCTGTTCACTGGCAAAAACAGCCATGCCCACGGCGGCAGCCGGGAAAAGTATTCTTAATATATAAGTATTGAAAAAGACCAGCCCCAGGTTATTGCTCCAGCGCATCAGTTTCGACACGCTCAGGGCACGCCGAGGTGCCAGCAGCTCCCACAGGGCAATAAAGACCAGCATGCCGATAAAAAAGCTGCCGCGAATGGTTTTTTCATGCTGAATAATAAAATCTTCGAAACCGTTCATACAAAACCTCACTCATAGAATGGATTTGCCGTACTCTCAATTCAGGCTATAATCATTAACAGGAAGTCTACCATTCAATTAATCACTTGAATAGTTGAAATTGTAAAATATTATGAAACCAAATACCTTTAAAAGTGATCTTTTTAACCAGTTTGCCCGCGTTGGCAAGGCGCTGAGTAATGCTAACCGTCTGGAATTACTGGAATTTCTGGCCCAGGGTGCTCGTAGCGTGGAATCACTGGCCAATGCCGCCAAATTAAGCGTAGCCAACACCTCGCAACATTTACAGCAACTGCGACAGGCCGGTCTGGTGCTGAGCGAGAAACAGGGACTCAAGGTGATATATCGGCTCAGTGGCGACGATGTGATTATCCTGCTCGACAGACTGCGGGAGGTTGCCGAGCGGCACCTGTCAGATGTTAACCAGCTGGTCGATACTTATCTCAACTCCAAGGATAATCTTGATCCTGTTCCTGCGGCTGAATTACTCGAACGTGCGCGCCATGATCTGGTGACTGTGCTGGATGTACGCCCCCGGGAAGAATACGAGGCGGGGCATGTTCATGGTGCAATCAATATTCCACTAGAAGAACTCGAACAACACCTGGAACAGTTTGATCCGAAACAGGAAATCGTCGCCTACTGTCGTGGCCCTCACTGCGTGCTTGCCTTTGATGCCGTGGCGCGTCTGCGTGAAAAAGGCCTGCAGGCACGGCGACTGGAAGATGGCTATCCTGAATGGCGCGTGGCGGGACTCCCCGTTGACGGCACAAATAACTAAAGGAAAAATAATATGCTTGCCCTGCTTAGAAAAGTTTTTATGCCCCTGTTGATTATTTTCGAACGTAATAACGAGGCCTTCGTGGTGCGTAGCAAGAACCGCGGCATTATTCTTTTTGTCAGCCTGGTTTTTGGCCTGCTGGCATTTGCACTACCACTTTATATGCCACAAATGATACAGATGGGTTACTGGTTCGTAATGATTGTTTTTGGATTGATGAGTTTTGTTGGCCTGGTGGTTGGCTTGCTCGGAAGTGACAAGGCCGTCGCCAAGTTACTTGGCAGTCGCTAAATACAAATTCAAACTATCATCATAGTTAAAGATTAAGAAGATCTCACACCAGGAATTATGTGATGGGAGGTAATTCAGCTATTGCCGATCAAGACACGCTGTAAATACATCCCTGTAGGCTCGGGGGCCGCTTTCCATGCGGCCCACGGTCTTGATCGACAACAGCTTTCTACCTCCTGTAGACTTCGATAAACCACTGTAGGCAGTTATTTAAAATCCTGTTTAAATTTATGAATAAACTGCAAGGCAATTCTTACCCTTCTCCTTCGCCCGGTACAGGGCATCATCGGCAGCAGACATCAATCCTTTCAAATCATCGAACTTATGAACATCACCGTGGCTGGCAAGACCAATAGAGACACCTGCCTGGATATTCTCACCCTTAACCTGAAGATATACTTCCTGCTGAAAAAGCTGCAGTAATCTTTTCAGGATCGTTTCTGCCGCATCATTGCTTGAACCCGGCAACATCAGCAGGAACTCATCACCACCATAACGTGCCAGTTTGTCGGTCTCACGAATATTGTCGGCAAAAAAGCGGGAGATATTTTTCAGTATTTCATCACCAGCAAGATGACCATAACTATCGTTAATCTCCTTGAAATTATCGATATCGATAAACGCCAGTGATAACGGCCAGCTGTTTTTCAATGCTTCGCTAAATTCAAGTTCAAGCAGGGAATCGATATGTTGCCGGTTATAAATACCGGTAAGATGATCAAGCTGACTGGCTTTTTCAATCTGTTCAACACGGCTGGTAATATTGGCAATATAGTTACGATCATCCTCGGCCTGCTTGATCGAAGCCAGGTTTCGCTCCAGTAATATCTCGCGAGCCTCGTTTACAACCTGCTCACGTTTATTATTATCCAGCAACTCAATATCAAACATGGTGCAAATTTCAGGAACAAGCGCATCGATATCGACAATAAGCTGGTTAAACCCTTCGTTGTCGAGGTTTAAAATAGTTCTGGCAACGTCCAGTATCGATAACAGTGCCTCACCTGGATTATCCTCCAACCAGATATCGGCCATGCTACCCGAAAGATGCAGGCAATAATGGAAGAGTTCCTGCTGACGGCTTTGTTCACCTGGGCGGTTTAAGGAATGACTGTATAAAACAGACTGCACAAGGTAATCCGGTAAGTTCCAGCTCTGGATCAGCCAGGCACCCACCAGGGCATGATCAATACCCAGCATATCCTCTTCCAGCTGAATCCGTTCCTGGTGGCTCAGCACCCTGTCGCTGTTACTGTCATAAGGTGACGCATCCAGGCACTGGAAAACCAGGATTCCAATGTCCTGTAACAGGCTGGCAAGAAAAAGATCTTCTATTGCACCAACCTTCAGCATCTTACCAAGGATGCGAGCAATAGAGGCCGCGAGAATGGAACGTTTCCAGTATTTTTCATGCGCGGCATTTTTAGCCAGTGACTGCATCAGGGTAAAACTGAGGGCAATGGTGAGGGTGGCATTGAAACCCAGCAGGGTCAGGGCTTCGCGTAAATTATTCAGGGTACGACGTTGAGAATATAGCGGCGAATTGGCAATTTTCAGTAACTTCACCGAGATAGCAGGATCACTGGCAATAATATCTGCCACTTGCTGCAGACCTATGTCCGGGGTTTTACTGGCCTCGATAATTTTCATGGCCACGGCAGGTAAACTGGGCAAACTGGTACAGCGATTCAGTGCCTGCTCAATCTCATCAGGCAATTCTGTCATCAATTTGCTCATTTTTTAAACGGTTTCCGCTTTCTCAAAAGACAATAACTATATTCGCAGTCAGGGAAAAATACTACCAGCATAAAGTAATATTTTGTTATAAATATTTGCCTGATTCAGTATCTTGCAGCAGATAAACCACGGCCTGGTGAAAAAGCTGTCTCGCCTCTTTTTGCCCGCTTAAATGAAGTTTTTTTACCAGATCTTTCCATGAGAATCGATCAATAACTTTCAGCAATAGCATCTGACGAAAATTATCAGGAAAGTCAGGCGCACGTATTACCTGCTGCTGCTTAAGAACCAGCCGGTGCAATGCAGCAATGCATAATTCAAAATTTCTTGAGTAATGAATATATGAGTCGATATCTTTTTGCCAGTCAATCTCAACTTCGCCCAGTGGGTCGGGTTCCTCGAGTAACTGAGATTGCAGTTCATCCGGCAGGTCGGAAAGGACATCACAAAACCAGTAGGGCGCCTGAACAATAAAACGACTTCGGGCAAGTGTAAATATTTTCTGCCCACTGCTATTTAGTGCCCGCAACATAATCGCTGCATGTTCCCCGCTGGTCTTCTCTCTTTTAAAACCAGTGCGCACAACAGCAAAACCGGCTCGCTGCCAGAACCGCAATAGTTCAGCATTCAGACCAAAACTGGTACCAATGGCACTGACAGCGGATTGTTGTTGCTGGTTAATAACATATTGCAACAGGCCGGAGCCGATCCCTCGGGACTGTAACTGCGGGTGTACCGCGATTCGCATTACCCGGGCATAGTTTTCGCTTGCAGCATCTTCGATACCACAATGGTAAGTAAGCGCCTGCGCCAGCAAGTGTCCCTGTGGCCGACGTTGACCACGATATATGGCGCGACATAAAGATCGATCAAAACCACCTTCGTGTGCTAGCAGTGAAACAGCAACGACATGCCCCTTGATGCGGGCAAGGTAAATATTAAGTTTCCTCTCATCCAGCAACTGTTTCAAATCGGAAGGCCGGGTGCGATAATGCGCAATAACCAGTAAGGAAAAGATTTCTTTTAACAGTGTTTCATTATCAGCAAGCTGTTGTTGCGTAATCCTGCTATATTCACACTCGGGTTGAGCATCGACAGTGGCTATATCTGCTATGTCTGCAT
>JALUTJ010000217.1 GCA_027057985.1 Chromatiales bacterium | reverse complement strand
GTCTTTAAAAGGGAAGGCGTGCGAACAGGCCTGATGTGATAGCCTGCCACGAGAGAGCCAGCCCTGCAGTACCGGCAGTTTCAGTACCGGTAACTGCGAAAGCTGTTGCGAGGATAGTTGCCGTAAGGTCTGCTGAAAGGCAAACAGCTCAGGAATATAAAGTGTATGCACTATCCGGTCTAGTCGATATTGTCCATGATGGCCTTGCGCACATCTTCAAGTGTTGCATCTACATTGATTAACGGGCGCGTGCTCTGTGCAATCGCGGTATCGGGATCTTTCAGACCATGACCGGTCAGGGTACAGACTATCTTGCTACCTTCAGCAATCTTACCCGCCTTGATATCCTGCATGGCACCGGCCAGTGAAGTTGCCGAAGCCGGTTCACAGAAGATACCTTCCTGTTCTGCCAGCAGTTTCTGTGCCGCAAGAATCACTTCATCGGTACATTCATCGAACCAGCCCTGTGATTCTTCTTTTACCTTCCATGCCTTGTCCCAGCTTTGTGGATGACCAATACGAATTGCCGTGGCCACAGTTTCAGGTTCTGCCACCATCTCACCACGCATAAACGGTGCGGAACCGGCCGCCTGGTAACCAACCATCTTCGGACGACTGTTGACGATACCGTGTTCCTGGTATTCACTATAGCCCATCCAGTGCGCCGTGATATTACCGGCATTACCTACCGGGATACAGTGATAGTCCGGGGCACAACCCAGCTCTTCAATAATTTCAAAGGCTGCCGTTTTCTGACCCTGCAGGCGATAAGGATTGATCGAGTTTACGATTGTCACGGGTGCATCTTCACCAACCTGCTTTACCAGTTCCATGCCATCGTCGAAGTTACCTTTTATCTGGATAACCACGGCACCGTGCATCATGGCCTGTGCCAGTTTACCCAGTGCAATCTTGCCTTCGGGAATGAGAACAAAAGCAGTGATCCCGGCACGGGCCGCATAGGCTGCGGCGGCAGCAGAGGTATTACCGGTTGAAGCACAGATAATCGCTTTACTGCCCTCTTCCACTGCCTTGGTCACGGCCATGGTCATCCCTCTGTCCTTGAAGGAACCCGTCGGATTAAGACCTTCATACTTGATATAAATATCGACATCCTTGCCCAGCGTGGCAGGAATATTGTTTAAACGGATTAACGGGGTATTACCTTCACCCAGGCTGATAATGCGGGTGTCATCATGAACGGGTAAACGATCACGGTAACGATCAATCAAACCTGTATAACGAGTACGAAAAGGCATTGTATGCTCCTTAGTCTATAAACTTGTAACGAACGTATGGCCAACTCTATTTACAGGCCATTACTCGGGCTCTAAATAAAATATTCCTGTTTAACTTGCGTCAAGGCGCTCCATACGGATACGGGTAACATGGCCACTGATGGTTGCCAGCGCTTCAATCTGTTCAATGGCTTCATCCATCTGCTGTTCCAGCACTTCATGGGTCAACAGAATCACAACCGCTTCAGAAGAATCATCTGCCGGCTCTTTCTGGATAATGGCTTCGATACTGATGCCCTTGTCACCCAGGATACGGGTTACATCGGCGAGTACACCCGGCTCATCTTTAGCCTGCATGCGCAGGTAGTAAGAAGTTTCTACCTCAGACATAGTCAGGATAGGCAAATCAGATAAACTATCTGGCTGGAAAGCAAGATGCGGTACCCGGTTTTCCGGATCCGAGGTTAAAACCCGTACCACATCAACTACGTCAGCAACAACGGCCGAGGCGGTCGGTTCATCGCCGGCACCAGCACCATAATAAAGAGTTGGTCCAACGGCATCACCTTTCACCAGTACGGCATTCATAACGCCATCGACATTGGCAATCAGGCGGCGTTCCGGAATCAGGGTTGGGTGTACACGTAATTCCACCCCCCTGTCAGTACGCCGGGTTACCCCAAGGTGCTTGATACGGTAGCCCAGCTCCTCGGCATAGGTCACATCTTCGCGAGTAATACGGGTAATTCCTTCGGTATAGGCCGCATCAAACTGTAATGGGATACCAAAAGCAATCGAAGCCAGGATGGTCAGCTTGTGTGCAGCGTCGATACCTTCAACGTCAAAGGTTGGGTCGGCCTCGGCATAGCCCAGCGCCTGAGCTTCTTTTAATACATCATCAAAATCACGTCCCTTGTCACGCATCTCGGTGAGAATAAAGTTACCGGTGCCATTAATGATACCTGCCAGCCATTCAATCTGGTTTCCTGCCAGGCCTTCACGAATGGCCTTTATAACAGGTATCCCGCCTGCAACCGCCGCTTCAAAGGCAACGATAACGCCCCTGTCCTGGGCAGCAGAGAAAATTTCATTGCCATGTTTGGCTATCAGTGCCTTATTCGCCGTAACGATATGCTTACCATTTTCAATCGCTTTCATCACCAGCTCGTAGGCCAGCTTGTCACCACCAATCAGCTCGATAACGATCGCAATATCAGGATCATTGACAACATCAACAGGATCGGTGGTTAACTGAATACCACTGGTATCACAGATACGTGGCTTGTTCAGATCACGCGCGGCTGCATGACTGACCACGATGCCACGACCGGCTCGACGGGCAATTTCTTCTGCATTTCGTTGTAAAACGTTGACGGTGCCACCACCGACGGTACCAAGTCCCAGTACACCTACTTTAACCGGATCCACTATTTATCCCCTGTATCAATTTTGTGTTTTCTAAACATATCCCGTATGCCACGAATTGCCTGACGAGTACGGTGTTCATTTTCAATCAAACCAAAGCGCACATGATCATCACCATATTCACCAAAACCTATCCCCGGTGAAACTGCAACCTTCGCCTCTTTTAACAGTAACTTGGAAAACTCCAGCGAGCCCATTTCCCTGAAAGGCTCCGGGATTGGTGCCCAGACAAACATAGTGGCTTTTGGCTTTTCTACTTTCCAGCCCAGCGCATCAAGGCCATCACATAAAACATCGCGCCGGCTCTGGTACATGTCACGAATTTCACGCACACAATCCTGCGGCCCTTCCAGCGCGGCAATGGCTGCCACCTGTATCGGTGTAAACATGCCGTAATCAAGATAGGATTTCATCCGCGCCAGTGCGGCCACCAGTACCGGGTTACCCACCATAAAACCAACGCGCCAGCCGGGCATATTGTAACTCTTTGACAGCGAATAAAACTCCACTGCCACATCCTTGGCGCCTTCCACCTGCAGAATCGAAGGTGCCTTGTAGCCATCGAAAACAATATCGGCATAGGCGATATCGTGAATCACCCAGATTTCATGTTCACGGGCAATATCAATCACTTTTTCAAAGAAATCGAGCTCCACGCACTGCGTGGTCGGATTGCCGGGGAAATTCAGCACCAGCATTTTCGGCTTGGGCCAGGTGTCCTTAATGGCCTTTTCCAGTTCCTCGAAGAAGTCCCGGTCAGGCACCAGTGGCACATGGCGAATATCCGCCCCGGCAATCACGAAACCATAGGGATGAATCGGATAAGATGGATTGGGCACCAGCACCGCGTCCCCCGGGCCGACCGTGGCCAGAGCCAGGTGTGCCAGGCCTTCCTTGGAGCCAATCGTCACAATGGCCTCGCTTTCCATATCCAGATCGACATCGTAACGGGACTTGTACCAGTTACAGATTGCACGCCGTAGACGCGGAATACCACGGGAAAGCGAGTAACGATGCGTATCGGGACGCTGCGCCACCTCAACCAGCTTATCGACAATATGTTTTGGTGTCGACTGATCCGGATTCCCCATGCCAAAATCAATAATATCCTCACCGCGCGCACGCGCTTCAGCTTTCAACTCGTTGACGATATTGAAGACATAGGGCGGTAATCGTTTAATTCTTGGAAAATCTTCTATCAAGGGGGTATCCAGCTTGAAAATGTTGTTATCTGGGCCCAAAAAGGCCATTTCCTGAGTGGTGAAAAATCCTCACTTCACTCGGCGCATAAAGCTGGTAACATTACCGTTTCATTAACTCGCCTGTCAATGACAGATCCTTGTAAAACAAGGCCATAAGCCTGATTTTTGTGAAATTTAAGGGGTAATTTTCAGTGAAATTCGTTCAGGAAAGCGGCAACCACATTCTGATTCACGGCTATGAAACCGGCAAGGTCTCGATCACCGGTATCAGCGCGGCTCATCCCGCAATTAAAAGTGGTGCCATCAGTGAATGGGATCCTGACAACCACCTGGGCATTATCCATCATAGTGTCACTATTCACAGCACAGGCGAAATCAGACGCTGGACACCACAAAACCATGCCGAATTTGAACCAGAACACTTTCTCGCCCTCACCAGCCGGCAACCCGAGATCATCCTGCTCGGAACCGGCCAGCACCTGCATTTTCCACCACAGGACTGCCTTACGGTATTTCAGCAGCAAAACCTGGGCTATGAAATCATGGATACTGCTGCGGCCTGTCGTACATTCAATGTCCTTATCGGCGAAGGCCGGGATGTGGTACTGGCGATTCTAATGATAAACTAAAGAATAAGAACTGGGTAAGCCAGAGAAAACAATTTAATACATTTCACTCCAGAAACTAAATAGCTGTTCCAAAGCAAGATAGCGTTTCTAGTTTTTACCGGGGGTCGGTATAGTGGCTTGCTTACCTTTCTTCGCCCAGCTGTTTCCTATCCTGGGGTTGAAATCAATATCGACCTCATCCACATAGAATACGGGGGTCTGTTCACTCGCTTTATTCAATGCACGTATTATGGCCTTCATTTTAGCGGTTTTGGTGGGATCTTTGATACACAAAGTGGGTCTCGCCCGATTCAAGTATACCCCTAATTTCGGTAGTAGGCGGCGCACCGTGGAAGCGTGAATTTCAATCCCAGGATCATCCCTCACTTGTTTAGCCAGCATCTCGGTGCTCCAGCGCGATGGCAGAT
>JALUTJ010000216.1 GCA_027057985.1 Chromatiales bacterium | reverse complement strand
TTTTAACTGCTGCTCAAAAATTTCCAGTTCACTAGTGGTAGGCAGGCGGCCATCGAGTAATAACAGCGCGGTTTCTTCAAAACTGCTCTGGGCGGCCAGCTGTTCAATCGGGTAACCACGATAGGCGAGAATGCCTTTTTCACCGTCAATATCGGAAATATTGGACTTGGTCGCAGGTACACCGGCCAGGCCGGGAAGATATTCACTCATTACTGGCTCCATTCACTTTGAATTACTACAAACAGTTTGCCGCTTCATGCTGGGGGCAAATACTAATATTACCTTACTCACGCCGGGCTTGCCTTTATTAATACAAAATTTTTCCCGTTCTCTCAAATAACCCGGCTAATAGCCATAGTTGATGTAAGGAAAAACCCCGCTACTCGGCGAATAGCGGGGTTCTTTAAGACAGTATAGAAAGAAATAAGTTTAGATCGAGAAGGAAGATCCGCAACCACAGGTGGTGGTGGCATTGGGGTTATTGATAACAAACATCGAACCTTCGAGGCTTTCCTTGAAATCCACCTCGGCACCTTCAAGGTACTGAAAGCTCATCGGATCAACCACCACGGTTACACCGTCATTTTCCACCGTGGTATCGCCTTCCTGGATTTCTTCATCAAACGTGAAACCGTACTGAAAGCCCGAACAGCCGCCACCTGTGACAAAAACACGCAATTTCAGGTTGGGATTACCCTCTTCAGCAATCAGTTGTTTCACCTTTTTTGCTGCATTATCGGTAAAGACCATACCGGCTGTTTCGGTTGCTGCTGTACTACTGCCCATGGTTGTTACTCCATCAATTTCTTTGTTGACCGCCAATTATGCAATAACCAAGTAAAATAATCAAGTTTAACGGTTGTCAGGCTTCTTCAGCGGTGACTTCTTCGGCTGAGGTCTCGGTCACGGTGCCTTTTTCACTCTGGTGCATGAGCTTGCCATTGACCTCGGCCCCCATGGCCATCTCGATCAGGCTGTAATAGACATTACCGTGAATACGAGCCTGTGCCGCCAGCTCAACATGGCCGGTTGCATGCACATCGCCGATGACCGAACCATTTATCACCACGTTCGGTACTTTTACCTCACCTTCTATGGTACCGCGCTCGCTCAAAGTCAGGACAGAATCTTCACCGGTTTGTGCAATCACGCTGCCCTTGATAGTGCCGTCCACGTGCAGGCCACCACTAAAAATAATATCCCCGTGTATTTCCGTATTCTGCCCAATAAGAGAGTCTATATGTGCGGTTTGTCTTGGTTTTTTATTCTGTCCCCACATGGGTATCTTTCTCCTCGAATGTCCACTTGATGGTTTTTTCTATCATGTCACGTTTTCTGCCACGGGGTAAAATCTGTACCTTGACCCGTAGCAGCGAAAATTTCTTCGGAAACTCCACGATTCCCTCGATATTCTGGAAATACTTGAAGCGATAATTCAATGCGCTGATCTTCTTTGCCGTGACATCCTTCAGCTCCAGCACTTTTGGCTCGCCGTCCAGCAGACCGTCGAACTGTAAGTTCACCTTACCTGTCACCAGGCGGCTGTTTTTCAGTACCTGGGTCAGTACCACCTTGTAGCGGTAACTTGGGGTATCCCCATTCTGTGACAGGAAGAAGTTTTGCAGGTACAGACCCGAACTTGAATCCTTGGGCGAAACGATGCCACGGTAAAAAGCCAGTTCCTCCTTGTGTTCCAGCACTTCTGCCTGCAGAACTTTGAGCGTGGTGTTCAGCTCGTTATAGGCCTTGCGTTCAATCTGTGCCGCCCGCTGTAACAATGCCTTGTCCTCTCGCAGCTTTTCAATCTGCTTTTCCAGCTCAGCCTGTACCGCGAGCAGATTACTGATTTCCTTATCGGCAGTTTTGGCATCAAATCCTGCCACGTAACGACCATAATCAAACAGGGTCCAGCCGCCAAATATGACCGCTACAATTACTATGCCCCAGAGCATTTTGCTTTTCCAGGGCTGGTGCGTCTTTACAACTAGATTCATCAGGGTACCAGCGCAATAGCCGTGAGTCCGGCTGTTTCCTCCAAACCACACATTATATTCATATTTTGTACCGCTTGCCCGGCCGCACCTTTGACCAGGTTATCAATTACGGAAAGAATAACCACGGTATTCCCATCCTGTGGCACATAAATCGCAATGCGACAGTGATTTGCGCCCTTCACAGTGCGGGTTTCCGGGAAGCTGCCCGCCGGCATCACGTCCACAAAATATTCATCAGCATAGCGTTTTTCATATAAAGCCTGCAAATCCACGCTGTTATCCTTAAGCCGAGCATAACAGGTGGCATGAATCCCCCGGATCATGGGCACAAGATGAGGTACAAAGGTCAGCCCGACCTCAGCCTGGCTGGCCAGCGCCAGTCCCTGCCGGATTTCTGGCAGGTGCCGGTGCCCGGCCACAGCATAGGCCTTAAAGTTTTCACTGCTTTCGGCCTGCAGGGTCGGCACAGCGGCCCCGCGACCGGCGCCACTGACTCCCGACTTGGCATCCGCTATCAGCTGATCGGTCTCTACCAGGCCGTTTTCCAGCAGCGGCAACAGGCCAAGTTGTACCGCAGTGGGGTAGCAACCCGGGTTGGCAATCAGCCGGGCATTTTTTACTGCTTCACGGTTAATCTCCGGCAGGCCATACACCGCCTCGGCAACCAGGTCCGGGCAGGCGTGTTCCATGCCATACCATTTTGACCACTCCGCCACGTCCTTGATACGAAAATCCGCCGCGAGATCGATTACCCGCACACCGGCCTCGATCAGTTCACGCGCCATGGTCATGGCAATCCCGTTTGGCGTGGCAAAAAAGACCACATCACATTTTTTCAGTACATCCATGTTTGGTTCGGAAAAGGCAATATCAAGCTGACCTCGCAGGTTAGGGAACATATCCGCCACCGGCATGCCATTTTCCGAGCGCGAGGTAATCGCCTCGATTTCAACCTGTGGATGCGCTGCCAGCAGGCGCAGCAGCTCTACGCCCGTGTACCCTGTTCCACCTACAATACCGACCTTGACCATCTTGATTTATCCCGTTTTTGTTCAGAAATGCCTGTTAATACGACAAAGGCCTAATAATAAAGGATAAATGGCCGTAACAAAAGAAAAAGCCCCGACCAGAAGGCCGGGGCTTTAGTTTCACCTAACTTAAGGAGAAGGTGTTTAGAACACGATGGTTGCCTGTAAGGCAAGACGATCTTTAATGCTGGCCAGACCATTATGTAAATTTGTAGTTGGTGTGGCTAAACTGCCAGCCCCGATAGGATCTGTTGCCTTTGCATTACGTATCTGGTAATTCAGGGTGACACGTGTTTTACGATTAAAGTGATACTGTACGCCTAAAGTAAGGGTATTAAACTCTGCTGTCAGATAATCATGAGTCACGGATCGATTATAAACATCATAGCGTAAGTCCAGTTCCCATCTGCTATTTGGAATATAATAACCAATATCCAGGTAGTAACCATTGGATTCACCATTGAGGTCCTGCAGTGCAGGAGGTGTACCAATACCCAGGTTTGGTTTTTCAGGGCCCTGGAAGATCATACCCTTACCCTGCATATATTCTGCCGTAACACGCCAGCTCTGGTGACGGTATTTCATACCCAGACCAGAACGAACACGATCATAGCTGACCTTGTTATCAGTACCGTCATCGGTCATATCCACCTTGCGCTTACCGGTGATCGACCAGGCAAAGAACTTAAGCCCATGCGCCCAGGGACCGACACCACCCGGCAATGCCTTTTCTGATGCCCAGTACAGGTACAGATCTTCACCATCAGCAGTACCACCGGTACTCAGGCCATTACCATTACCCACCATAACGGAATAAGTATGCTCCCAGCTCCCGGTATTGAACTTGTCGAAGACCTGAACACCAATATCACGTGCGGCACCAAATGAACCCCAGGCAGATTCCGCTGGTTTAAAGGGGTTGGATCCATCACCATTCACAACACCCTTGGTAAAACGTTCCAGCATTAGCTGATTGGTAACATTGGTAAAGTTAATATAGTCAAAGGTAAAGATACCCTGATACATTTCTTCATTAGCCGGCGTTTTAAATAAACCGATTCTCACCCTCGCACCTGGGATATGATTAAAAGTTACACTGGCATCGGTTAATTTAGTTGCCTGTTGCTGACCATAGATACCTCCATCGGTAATCCCATTCTGACCAAATTCAGCCAGGAAGAAGTAGTTGATTTTATTGTCCAGCGGAAAAGCCTGGCCACGGACACCAATACGCGCACGTTGTAACTGGAACTGACTTTGCTTTTCCAGGTTAGGGCCGATACGGGTAGGTTCCGGACCTCCGGGATTACTGAAATCCTTTTGATAAGAGGGCTGCATAAAGCCCCAGACTTTGGCACGTGGTGCAGTGCCCGGCTTCTCGGTACCCTGCAGGAACGGCCAGTTAACAGCATTGGCAGTTGTCGCAACACCACCGAGTAAAGTTGATATCGTTGCTGCAAGAGCAACTTTCTTGATTGTTTTCATTTTATTCTTTCCCCTAAATAACGTCTTTTTTTAATTAAGGTTTGTTTCTTATTGTTATGGCTTGACCAGGATGTAACCTTTTTTCACCAGGTCTACGATCCTCACCACACCGGCAGAGACTTTTACTGCTTTTGAATTTAATTCCGGTGGCTGTCCGAGTTTTTTACCCATGTTACGAATGGTGTTTGAACAGGCACTAAAACGCACACCGCGACCAGCTAATGAAGCGATACGGTTCTTGTTGGCGTTATCAGCAAACAGCAGGCGCAGGCCCGGGCCAAAGGCAACAATTTCAACAGCAACCGAGTCCTGGCCATAATGCTTGATAATGTTATTGGCTACATTCAGTACCAGTGTCTGTTTAAATGGATTTGGATCACTGATTTGCAGTACGATT
>JALUTJ010000215.1 GCA_027057985.1 Chromatiales bacterium | reverse complement strand
TATTCTTAAAATCCTGTTGATGCAGGCCTATGCCAGTGAGTTTCCGCACGTGGACATGCTGGGTATGCATTTCAAGAAATCAGTTTATGCCGGTGAAGATGATCTCGACTTGCTTGATCCCTATATTATGATGCTGAACAAGGTTGAGGACTTTCTGAAAAATGCTGGTGATGAAGAAAGACTGATGCTGGTTAGACGTAGTTTTTACTTCAAGGTCGATGAAAGGATGAGCGAGTATAAAAATATCGACAGCCATAACTGGCGGCAGCAGGTTATGCATATTCTGATTCGGCGCTGGGGCTGGCGTGATGCTGATGTGATTATGCTGGATCAGAAACATCGATGGAAGATCGGGCAGGTGATAAAAGAACGTAATTCACTGATTGCCGAGTTCAAGATGAGTTATCGTTTTCTCTCTGATTTTGCACATCACCATGTTGAAAGCAAAAACCTGATCCGTCAGGATGATCTTCATGTGCTGGGACGTAAAATCTATGCGGCCTTTGAACGTAAGGCCGGCAAGGTAGAACTGGTTTACCGTGGTATTACGGAACAGTTATTCGAATCACATCTTTCGCTGCACAAGCTACATGCAGATAATGGTACCGGTTACTGGGTGGCCTTTAGTGGCGTAGTGCCAGTGAATGAGGTGGCCTTCAATACCCCGCTTAAACGTTCACTCAACCTGGTAGAATTATTATGCTGGTGCTATTTCAATCGCATTATCGATCAGAAAACCATCGTTGGTCTTTACAGTAATGATACCGATCTTACCGACAAGGAAATCCGTCTGTTAATTGAAAACCTGGATAATCATTTTGCCAACGTCCTGCAGTTGCCACAGGGCACGGATGATTATCGTCAGCCAGCAAGAATTCTTGCCAATGCAACCTATATTAATGTCGGTGTCGATCCGCTGGTGATAAACCGCAAGGATGGCTCACATATCAGCAGTGAACGTAATGATGCTTTTAAATACAGCTCGCGGCACAGTAACCTGGCGCTGACCATCGACCAGATACTGGTGACAAGCTGGCATGAAGTGCTGATTTTTTCTTACCAGGGTGTCAATGGCATTATGGAATGCCTGAAAGAATATATGCAGTGGGCACCACCTTCACGCGGTCAGCGTCCGGCGCCAATCAATGCCAGCAGTTTTTCTTCTTATCGTGGTATTTCCATTTCCCGCCGCGTGGAACAGCTGTTTAACGCGGTCTATGAATGTTTCTATAATAATCCTTATGCAGCTGTAACCCGGTTCGTGCTGGGAGTGGAATGGAGTTATTATGTACTTGGCCTGGAAGAAGATCACCTGCAGTATCAGAAGATAGAGTCCCTGCCAGATTTAATCACTTACCTGTCACGACCTCAGGAAACTTTCCGCCACTGGGTATTTGATAATGAAACCCTGCCTAATCATGTATTACCATTGATCTACAATGAAAACCGACCGGGTAGCGTGCAGTGTTTTTATGAGCTGAAAAAAGAAGGTGCGGATATCTACGTGCTGGATGAAAAGGGCACGCTCTCCTATCAGGAAGATATCTTTTATGATGTCACTACCCTGATGCGTCATTACGCAAAATTTTTCGAATCGATTCATAACCGTATGCACTTCGTCGCACAGCAAAGCTCACAGGATGCCTCGCTAAAGGTTGATGATGTTGTGTTTTATATGATTCGACGAGATCGCACGGGTAAGAAAACCCTGACACGGCAGTCTGTTAACAGATATATTCGTGCCTCGCATTATGTCAGCCTGCAGGTCATCGTTGATCTTGTCGATGACAGGCCGGGCTATACCCTGTTTTATGAAGACGAGGAATTTTCCAGCCTGCAATATGGATCGCAGCTTTACCAGGAAGTGGTTAAAAGGGTATTACAGGCAAGGCAAAGTGAAGAGCACTACGACATATATGTGACTGATATCGATCTGTCTCCAGCAATACTCAATATGCAGGTGACCAGCCTGCAAAGCAGCCGTTACCTGTATTACAAGCGCCTGATTGAAGATAACCTGAAAAAAGCCATGACTGAACTGGGAAAGTGATTACTCGGCCTTCTGCATAATATGCATGATTTTTTCCAGGTCCTTTTTCCACTGGTAAAGATAGCGATTGGCTGCGGGGTGCTTTTTATCCAGCAGGCGCAATGGATCGGCCGTGACCAGCAGGGTATTTTCCTGCTCGGCAAAGATCGCGATCTTCCATGGTACATAGGGAATCAGGTAGGGGTACTTCGAGGTGATTTCCTCTATTTCATTGTTACGACCAAAGAACACCACGCGGTACTTGTCCGTCAGGTAACCACTTTTACTCAGTCCGATATCCACCCGCTGTACACGGCTGATGGTATAACCCATCTTGTTGATGGTTTCCTGTAGCTTAAGCATTGCTTCGGGGAAAGTTTGCTCGCTACGAATCATCATTAGCTCATCGGCATAAGACAGCGTCGCAAACAGCATGAATACGATTGCAGAAATCAGCCTGTTATTCGCTATTATTTTCATAGTGTGGCCTCTTCAATAATATCCATATATTCCTGGTACATTTCCTGACACAGCCGGTGCAGTTCATTATTATTGAAAATGGTGCTCATATACAGTGGATTGGTAGAGGTAACAAACACCTTGCCATCTTTTTCATAGGCGGTAACACGGCAGGGCAGGAAAAGTCCTACCCGCGGATCAACCGCAAGTGCACGGTTGAGAAAACTGAAATTACAGAAATAAACAATCACCTGTTTTTTATTTTCCCGGCCTTTTTCCACCAGCCCCTGGTTGATATACTGAACCCGGATCAGGCGATAATTCTTGCCGACAACCGCACGTTTAATCGCTTCTACTGTTTCTTTTAGCGGTTGCATCGATTCCATGATGATCAGCCGCTCTTCAGGCACCTTGAGCGTGAGCGGCAGGGGATGTTTCTCAAATGAACGCACATAGGCAACGATATCGTTAATATCTTTTTCTTTGAGCCCCTGTTTCAGGAAAGAGACCATGGGCGTGCCTTCGCGGCCATTCATTAAGGTGGCCTTGATCATTTCATCTGGCGCGGCATCAAGGAAACCTTTGTTATTGAGCGCAGGTGGAATAATAGGCAGGTTACGCGGACGAGAGAAGGTTACCCCGGTTCCCTTACCACCTTCACCATTGGCACCATGGCAGCTGGCACAGCGCTGGGCATAAAGTTGCTTGCCGTGTTTTACATCGCCCCTGATACGTTTACTGGAGTATTTGAAAGGTTTGCCCGGTGCCCAATGGCGGATATAGCGAACGATGGCATCCACTTCCTCATCACTAAAACGTTTGAAGGCAGGCATGACCCGACCCGGACGACCATGACGAATCATTTTACGCAGGAAATCATCACTGGCACTGTACTGGAAATCCGGTAATGCCAGTGGCACACCGACACCCCCATTACCATCGAGACCGTGGCAGGCAGCACAATTCTGCTCATACAGGCGCTGGCCATCGGCGGCCTGAGCCAGTGAAGCAGTGAGTAGTAAAAACAAAGACAAGATAAAGCGAGTTAGCGACACGTTTTTTTCCCCGGAAAAACAGTTATCAATTCACTATAACGCATATTATAGAGAAGCAGGAGGAATTCTCCCTTGATGTATATCAACAAATGCTAATATACGAAAGTTTCAAAGTAGCAAGGCCGAGAACCACTTTGTGATTTGATCGACCTCTTCCGGACAGACGCTGTGCTCCATCGGATAAACCTGCAGTTCGGTATCATAGCCAAGCTGATTCAGAGCCTGCTGGCTCATTTCGGCCAGTTGCAGCGGTACCACCGGATCCTGGCTGCCATGCGCAAGCTTAATGGGCGTATTGCGATTTTCTTCACTGCGCTCCGTGGCCAGTTTTTCGGCCAGGGGCAGGTAAGTAGAAAGCCCCATAATGCCGGCCAGTGGTTTGTGATACCGCAGCCCGGTATGCAGGGCGATAGCCCCGCCCTGAGAAAAACCAGCCAGCAGAATATTCTGACTTTCAATTCCCTGCGCCTGCTCATGTTCCAGCAGCCGGATAATGGCCTGCGCCGAGGCATGGATACCCGCTTCATCCTGTTGCTGATCGATACGCATATTACGAATGTCATACCAGGCCGGCATTACCATGCCATTATTAATGGTCACCGGCATACTCGGGGCATGTGGAAAAATAAAACGCACCGGCTCAGCAAGGGATAGCTGCTCAACGATGGGCTCAAAATCATGACCATCTGCGCCCAGACCATGGAGCCAGATCACACTATGGCGTGCGCCCTCGGGCAGAATTTCAACACGGGGTAACAGCGACATCTGGCTCAGGCTTCAAGTTTAATGCTGGTGCCGGCCTGATCGCTACAATATTCCGACAGTGCGGTAAACAGTTCCTTACCTTCGCAGACCCAGGTTTCACTGCTTTCATCAAAATCAAAATGAAAACCGCCCTGGCGGGTCGCGAGCCAGATCTGCTTCATCGGTGCCTGGCGGTTGATAATGATCTGTGAGCCATTGGCAAAGGAAAGGGTCAGGATGCCGGCTGCAGTTTCATAGTCGATATCGGCACCGGTTTCGTCACAGGCCTCCTCAATGGCATCCTCGATTTCGACAAGGATTTCATCAACGCGATCATTAAATTCAGATTCAGTCATGGCTTTTCCCAAAGTTGATAACCTGCAAATGAGCAGGGATAAAAGGCTGATTATACGCGAATCAGGTGCAGGAAAAGAATCGGCAGGAGATAAAAAAAGGCGAAGCCCCCGAAGGTGCATCGCCTTTTACCAGGAACGTTAAGGGGGGTAAATTAACGTACCTTTGTCGTTGCTGAAGCAGAACCGCCCTTGTTATCAGACCAGCTCAGTTCAACGGTATCGCCCTTGCTGGCACCGGCAAACTGGAATGAAACATAAGGG
>JALUTJ010000214.1 GCA_027057985.1 Chromatiales bacterium | reverse complement strand
TCATCGGTCATATTGCTGGCATTTTCCAGTTGATAACGACAAAAATCCATTACCTGCTCATCCTGTAACAGCACCAGGTAAGACAGGCAGACATTATTCAGATCGCGCCGCGCCATTTCTTCGGCAGTAAAGTGATAAGCTGACTGTGATTGCCCGGCTTTCATGGCCTGCCACAGATCATCCTGCAGGGCTTTGGCCAGCTCCTGGCGCATAAAAAGATGTGCTGCATGAATACTGTCCACATCCACCACCTCGCATTGATCAGCAAGATAACTTTCTGATGGCAGCGTCATGGCCTGTGCAATCAGCGCCTTGTCCAGTTGTGGGTTGAGCAGAGTTTTTCGAAATGCTTCTATAATATTATCTGAAAGTTGCGGTGATTTGCCGGCGCCAATTTCAGCAGCAAAACGAAGCAGGATATTGCCCGCCAGGGTCTGACCGGCATCCCAGCGATTAAACTCGTCACTATCATGTGCCAGCAGGAAGGCCAGTTCATCATCACTGCGTTCAAGATCAATTTTTACCGGCGAGGTAAAACCGCGATTGAGCGAGATCACTGGCTCATGCTCCACCTCTTCAAAGACAAAGGTTTCGGTTTCTTTTTTAATCTCCAGCATCAACGCAGTGGCACCCGAATCTTTATGTCCCGTAAGTATTAGAGGGATATCTTTGCCATCTTTATCCAGCAGGCCAAGCTCTAACGGAATATGAAAAGGCTGGTTATTTTTTGCCGCAGTAATATCCGGTTGTTGCTGTTGAATCACCAGGCTGTATGTTTTATCGTCTGGATTATATAACCCTTTTACTTTTAACGTGGGAGTACCCGGTTGTGAATACCAGCGCTTAAACTGAGAGAGATCGATGTTATTTGCATCCTCCATGGCGCGCACAAAATCTTCAGTGGTAACAGCCTGACCATCATGGCGATCAAAATAAAGATCGGTACCCTTGCGGAAACCCTCAGCACCCACCAGGTTACGAATCATACGTACTACCTCGGCACCCTTGTTATATACCGTCACGGTATAGAAGTTACTGATTTCGATATAGTGATCCGGGCGTACCGGATGTGCCATGGGGCCGGCATCCTGGGCAAACTGGAAATTTCGCAGTACATTGACATCATCGATACGCTTTACTGCACGTGAGTTCAGATCAGCCGAAAATTCCTGATCGCGATAAACGGTAAACCCTTCCTTGAGGCTAAGCTGGAACCAGTCACGACAGGTAACCCGGTTACCCGACCAGTTATGAAAATACTCATGGGCAATAATGCTCTGGATATTATAGTAATCGGCATCGGTAGCGGTATGCGGGCTGGCCAGCACACAGGAGGCATTGAAAATATTCAGCCCCTTGTTTTCCATTGCCCCCATATTAAAGTCATCGACCGCAACAACCATGTAGATATCGAGATCATATTCCCTGCCATAGGTTTCTTCATCCCATTTCATCGCCTGCTTCAGCGACACCAGGGCATGCTCACACTTATGTTCATTTTCCTTAACAACAAAGACCTGTAATTCCACTTCACGACCTGACATCGTGGTAAAGCTGTCTTCCCTGGCAATCAGGTCACCTGCGACCAGGGCAAAAAGATACGAGGGTTTTAAACTGGGATCCTGCCACCTTACCCAGTGGCGGCCATTTTCGTCCTCACCTTTATCCACCATATTTCCATTGGATAACAGAACCGGGTATTTTTCCTTCTCGGCTTCAATCGTTACCTCGTAGCGAGACATGACATCCGGGCGATCGGGAAAATAAGTAATACGGCGAAAACCTTCTGCCTCGCACTGGGTACAGAACATGCCACTGGATAAATACAGTCCTTCCAGCGCAGTATTTTCCTGCGGGTTGATTGTATTCTGTATTTCCAGCTCTGCCTGCTCGGGCAGGTCAGTAATCAATAGTTTCTCATCATCGAGTCGATATTCACTTTCTGCTAATGGTTTTCCATTCAGCCTGATATAGCGTAGCTTAAGCTCACTGCCATCCAGCTTTAATGTTTTATCTTTAGCGCTATAGTCTTTATTCAGCACAAGCGACAATTTCGATGTGACAATAGTCTCAGTTTCATGCAGATCAAAGTGCAGCTTCACCTCGCTTACCCGCCAGGCAGGTGGTTGATAGTCTTTTAGATAAATGGTTGCAGGTGCCGAATTTGAATTTTTTATATCCACTGTTTGCTATACCTTGTCTTTAAAATCGTTCATATTTTTTACTTACTTTTTCCAGCCACGATGAATTTTCAGTTTACCAAATCGTTGATTAATCCTGTCACTGACTTCATCCAGGCTGTCATACTTGATATCTTCACTAAACAGGTCGCCCTGTTGCTGATTTTCTTCTTCAAAACCGGAAACACCAACACCCAGCAGGCGTACCTCAACCGCTCCGGCTGGCAGGGTCTGATCATACAGTGCTTTTACCGCCTGCCATATCTTTTGTGTCTGCGCGGTACTTTCTCCCAGTGACTTTGAACGTATCACGGTATTAAAGTCCTGAAAACGAATTTTTATATTAACCGTACGTGCAGTCAGTTCTTTTTCTCTTAATCTTGCCGCTACCTGCTCGGTAAGATTAATCAGCCAGCCACTAAGGGTATTACGATCAGAAATATCCTCGACAAAAGTAGTTTCAGAAGAAATCGACTTTGCGCGGGAGTCGGGTACTACCCTGCGCCGATCTCGCCCATGTGCCAGCTGATAAATCTGCTCACCGTTTTTACCAAACCGATCCTGCATCCAGCGCGGTGTCTGCCGGCGGATATCTTCAATGGTGCTGATGCCATAATTCAACAGTTTCTGCTCGGTCTTTTTGCCCACACCCCAGATACGTTTAATCGGCAAGGGATCAAGAAAAGCCTGCACCTGCGCTTCTTCCACCACCACGAAGCCATCCGGCTTATCGATATCCGAGGCGATCTTGGCGACAAACTTGTTTGGGGCAACGCCAGCCGAGGCGACCAGTTTCAGCTCCTGGCGGACATCCTGCTTGATACGCCGGGCTATCTCGGCGGCAGAACCAAACAACCGCAGGCTGCCACTGACATCGAGAAAAGCTTCATCCAGCGACAGTGGTTCGATATCCGGGGTGTAGCGATTGAATATCTCGTGAATCTGTCTTGAAACCGAAACATACAATGGCATATTCACCGACATGATTTTCAAAGTAGGACAAAGCGCCGTTGCCTGCGACATGGGCATGGCACTATGGATACCATAACGGCGGGCAACATAATTGGCGGCCGCAACCACGCCCCGCGTGGCAGAAGGACCGCCTACTACTACCGGCAGTCCTTCCAGCTCGGGATGTTCACGAACCTCGACCGAGGCAAAAAAGGCATCCATATCGATATGAATAATCATGACATAAGTGTATTCGGCATTGGCCCGAAATAACAAATACTACTAATTCAGATTTCTGACGGAAAGATTACTGCTGTGCCAGCTGAAAACGGCGGTAGTGCTTGAGGACTTTTTTCACATAGCCCCGGGTCTCGCGATAAGGCGGAATGCCCTTGTATTTGTTGACGGCATTTTCACCCGCATTATAGGCCGCAATGGCAAGACTGAGGTTGTCGGGATAGAGATTCAGGAGATAGCGCAGGTGCCGGATACCCGCAATGATATTCTGCCGCGGATTATACAGGTCGCGCACCCCGTATTTTTCTGCCGTGGCCGGCATCAGCTGCATCAGGCCAGAAGCGCCCTTGTGCGAAGTGGCATTGGGATTGAAATAGGACTCGGTATAGATCACCGCCTTGACCAGCGCCTCATCGATTCCGTATTTCTTGCTCTGATGGTAAATAAAATACGACCAGAGTCGCATGCGCCGTTTCGCACGCAGACTACGGCGGGCAACATAATGCCCCATATTTTTTACCTGCTTACTGCGATGTACCAGCCTTGCCTTCGTATTAATAAGTGGGTGGTCACTTACAATCCGGCTCCCATCCGGCATCTGGTACAGGTACATGCGAGCCTGTGCCGGAGCGGTCAACAGCCCCAGCACGGCCAGCAAGATAAATGTAATTTTCGCCTTCATTAATCTGTTTATCGGAACCCGGTCACATTTCTTGACCTGTTTTGCCTATTTTTTAGTCAACAAATAAATCGTTTCTTCCAGGTAATCCAGGCCACGAGTACGGAATTTCTCATTTGCACCCAGCATATCCTGTCGTAACAGCGGATTTATCTCGAAATCATTGCCATAAAGCGCTGTGATTTCGGCTTCTGGGACCGAGAACGGCGGGCCATCCATTTTTGACTGCTCGTATTCGAGTGCAACCAGCAGTCTTGGGGCTGCCGGGCACAGGGCGGCAAGTTTTTGCGCGTAATCCTGCCGCATGCCGGCTGGTAGCGCCACCAGCGAGGCTCGATCATACACTGCGTCGATATCACCGAGGTTATCCTGTGTCAGGCTGAAAAAGTCACCACAGTAAATCGTGATGCTGCCGGATTGCCAGACCTCGAAATCCCCCTGCTGGCGGTGTTCGGCCTCGAGCGAATTCTCAGCAAAAAAGGCTTCGACTGCCAGCGGGCTCAGCTCGACACCGATAACGGTGTGTCCCTGCTCCGCCAGCCAGAGTAGATCGATACTTTTGCCGCACAGAGGTACAAAAATCCGGGCTCCGGGTTTCAGGTTCAGCTGGTGCCAGAACTGTTTCAGATAAGGATTTACATCATCCAGATGAAACCCTGTCAGGTTGTTTTCCCAACGATCATGCCAGAATTCTGCTTTCATATTACACCTCGGTTACTGAAATACTGAAGCTTGAAAAGGAGACGAATTATACTCTGATCACACGGTGGATACACTTTAACAAGAGGATAAAAAAAGCTGCTAAGATAGTAGCTAGTCCATCAATAAAGAGAAATAAACATGAGCCTGATAGTTGATAATGATCGTTACAGTATTGATGCC
>JALUTJ010000213.1 GCA_027057985.1 Chromatiales bacterium | reverse complement strand
GAGCCTGGCTGAGTCAGTCCTATACGAGGAGCAAAACTCAGAGTATACATAGCAGAGGTATGACAGTCATTATAACAATCGAGTGAAAAATCTTCGCAGTGCTGGCATTTATCCATTGATTTTTCTGCTTTTGCAGAAGTATGGTGAGCACCATGATGCTCATCCTGGATAAAATCGGTAGCCATTTCCATCTGACTGCAGGGCTGATGATGTGTCGAAGAAACCGTAATTGCTTTGACCTGTAAAACAACAAGTTGCATACTCATAATCACAATGAGTGATTTTAGTAACAATTTATACAACTTTTTATTGTTGTTTCTCACATGCATCAAGCAGGCTCCTTCAACTTCAAAATCATCATAATATAAGCATATTCTTAATTAATTGATTTAGATCAAGTTTAGACGAAAAAGCCGCCTTTTTCTAATTTCCACCTTATAACCACTTGATCTACAAGGTTTTTATGCGGGAGCCCCCTGTTTCAGGCCTCCGTCTCACCGCAACGGCACCAGACGCATCCACAATCTACATGATTGCAGCTTCGATCCCTGCGCTTTGTCTGAAAATGTCGCCTCGCCCAGGGAATCAGCAGCCGCCGCCACCCGTTGAGCTGATAATGCCGTTGCAGCGCCTGCAGTGGATCCTGGCTTTGTGCCAGTTTTTTCAGCACCCAGCGATAACCCCGGTTTCCCATTCTTGCATACAATGCCCGATTGACCAGGCCGGCCTGCATCTGGTCATGAAATGCCTTTTTCCATAACTCATCGTACTCTACCTCACCCAGCAGGCTACGGGCAGCAAAAATCCCTGAAGCCATGGCATAGCGCATGCCGAACCCCCACAGGGTATCCTGAAATCCGGCCTGCTCCCCGATGAGTGGGCGTGAACCATGCACCGCCACCGAAGGCAGGACAAAATTACCTGCGCCACCATGAGGAACAGGCTCGATCATCTGTAACCCTGCCAGCTTTTCGAAAGCGGCCACGGTTCGTTCTACATAGCGCTGCTCGTGTTTAAAATCGGTAAACATACAGCTTTTAACCGTCCCTTTGCCATTCATCACCAGCAGGTAGGCATAACCTTCGGGAGCCAGCTGATTATCACAGATCACCCAGAAACCATCCGCCATATCTGTTTTAAAATGATAGCCCACCGCAATGGCATCCGCCGCACGTGGACCAATGGCCAGAATCCCCGGCCCGTCTATTTGACTGAGACGACTGTTAAAAATGACTTCGACACCCAGTTCAATTGCCTGCTGCAGCAGTGCGGTATCGAGACTTCCCTCCCCCGGGCCTCTTTCAACCATATAGAAAAATGGACGCTGGCTACTAACATGATATGCCTGTTCCCGGTAATCAAAGACAGTCCCCTCGCAACCTGCCAGCTTATTAAAGTCAGTTGCTAATCCCTGCTCATGCATCCAGTCAAGAATATCTTCCCGGGAGGTCCAGTTTTCAAGTCCCTGCAGGTCCTGCTGAAAACGAAACCCGACTTCTTTTTTGGCTTCATGCACTTCAACCCTGACCCCGGCACGTGCCAGCAGGATCGCTGCAGAGAGTCCCGCCGGCCCGGCCCCGGCGATGGTTACCTTCTCACCGGGTTTTACCTGTCGAACCTGTTGTTGCTTCTGACGCATACTTCAATCTCCAAAGTCAGGTTGTAGAAAACATTTCATCTCCACCATTTCCCTTAAAACTTTTTCTTCGGCGATAAAAGCATCAACCACCTCGGGATCGAACTGTTCGCCAGAGAAACGAATGATTTCTGCTTTAGCCTCATCAAAACTGGCTGCCTTACGATAGGGACGATCATTGGTAATAGCATCGAGGGTATCGATAACGGTGAACAGCCGGGCACCCAGGGGAATCTCTTTCCCTTTCAGTCCCTGAGGATAGCCCTTGCCATCATAACGCTCCTCGTGACAGAGAACGATTTCGGCTGCCCCGGCCAGAAAACTGATATCTGCAAGTATATTGTATCCCTGTTGCGGATGAGTTCGCATCACTCGCCACTCATCATCTGTCAGACTGCTCTGTTTCAGAAGAATATTGTCGGGAATGGCAATCTTGCCAATATCATGCAACAGGCTGCCCCAGTAAATCTGTTTTAACTCATCATCTGAAGTCACCAGGCGTCGAGCCAGAACCTGGGTATGACAGGCCACCCGTTTTGAATGCAGACCGGTTTCGTGCTCACGTGTATCCAGTGCAGTTACCAGGCTTTCTGCCAGTTGCATATAGGTATGTTCTCGTTCTTTTTTATTATTCTGCTCTGAAAATTCACCCAGGTAGCAACCTTCACAACAAAAAATCAGGCCATCCCTCTGTAGCTCCTTACCAGCCTGTATGTCCCTGCCACACCAGTGACAGGAAAGCGTTTCTGTTTCTACTTTACTACCTGGCCTTTGCTCATTCATCATGTTTCCTGCCTGTTAACAATTTCATATCGAAAATTCCGAAGAAATTTAAAAAAACCACTGCAACTGGGCAAAATAAAGATTGTTGATTGCAGCAAACTCAGTTCCATTTTTACCATTGAATAGCTGCAGTCCCAGCGACAGGGTAATATCCTCACCGAGAGAATAGCCCAGACTGGGATAGAGGAAATAACTTTTATCATCAAGATTAAAGATCAGCACATTTTCAAAACGGAGTAATGGTGTGATATCACCACCAATAAAAAGACCAAGATAATGCTGAGCAAGACTTTGAACCGTACCATTAAACAATAAGTTGTAATTATACTGGTTGCGATCAGTTGTGCCCTGGCCATTATAGTAATATTCAAATTCCATGAAGAAGGTGCCAGCAAATGTATAATCTGCACCAACAACGGCCTGTATATATGCTTTGTTACCCTGAGGCTGGGTATAGGTCAGCTCACCTTTGAGACCAACCTGCCCTGCCTGTCCTGAAAAATCAAAACCGGTTATCTGTTTCCCCCTGAACTCTCCTGCAAGCAGTGACATATCGAAGCCATTGAAATTACTCCGTGCACGTAGGGCAGTACTTGAACTACTACCACTATCATGAAGAGCATTAACCAGACTAATACGGGTGAGATCGCCTGCATTCCAGTCAAGTAGTATAGCATCGACACCCGGGCGTTCTGCTCGTTCCAGTTGTAGCGGGTTAAAAGGATTAAGAATATCCATCGGGTTCCACATATAGGCTGTACCCCATGAAATCCGCTGGCGCCCCAGCGTAACATCTATATCAGAGAAAGATGATGTAATATAACCCCGATATAATAATTGTCTTGCATAAGCAGCAGATGTATCGAGATAGGTGCTCTGCAGGTTGAAATAACCAGGATCAGATAGCAATTTTTGCTGTTTGAATTGTTGTGTAGAAAGGTAATTATTCAGCAGCACTTCATTGTCATACTCGAAATTGAATGTTGTATTCTCACCTATATCACCATTGAACTGCAGCCGTAAGCGGTTAATGTCCAGCAAGTAATCTTCGGTAGGGGTAATGACTGTCTTAGAAGAGAGAAAGATATTCTTGTAATAACCGGATATTTCAATTTCAGCCTGACTATACCCTGACAAAACAAGACTGGACATGATAATCAATGGTGCAAATGTCTTTTTCCGAATATAATCAGACATGATGTAATGCCTCAACCGGCTCAAGACTAGCCGCACGACCTGCCGGATATAAGGCAGCAACAACGCCGGTGGCAAAAAGGATCAAAGTAGCAGGCCAGAGATGGTCAAAAATAAGAACTGGATAAACAATATCCGTCATCCCCGGTATTGCATTCATTGCACCAGAGAAGCCCGACAGGTTCATACCACTGCTGTGATAATAATAAGTGAGTGATACACCAATAATCGTTCCCAGTATGACACCAATCAGGCCAAGTATGATCGACTCATATATCACCATTCTTACAATATAAAGTGGCTCGGTACCAACCGCGAGCATCATACCAAACTCCCTGGTTCGCTCCAGCACGGACATCAACAGGGTATTCATTACCCCTACCGCAACAACAATGAAGACAATAACCAGAACGATAAAGAAACTGAGTTTTGATACATCAATCATTTGTACAAGAACTGGTAAAACATCTTCCCATGGGCGTGCCTG
Source organism: Chromatiales bacterium (assembly GCA_027057985.1). GTDB lineage: Bacteria > Pseudomonadota > Gammaproteobacteria > UBA6429 > Thiohalophilaceae > JAGLTQ01. Next base: position 842 of record JALUTJ010000213.1, on the reverse strand, counting down.
GTTTGTATTAGCCGTTATCATCTTATTCAGTTTATGTGCAACGGCTTTAGAATCGGTGCGATCTTTGAGTCGGATAGCAAGAGTCGATATTTTTCCCTGCATATCCAGTAACTGCTGTGCCTGCAGCAGGGTAATAAATGCAAGGGAACCATCGAACAATTCATTTCCGGTTCGATAGACCCCAGATAAACGATAAGCTCCGGTTGCCAGAGTACCAGCTGCTGTCTGGCTGGTTATTACGACCTTCTCACCAGGTTGAATACCCAGTTTATCAACAAGTTTTACTCCCAGCATAATTTCAGGATATTTTACATTCTGTAGATAGCGTCCATTGACAATAACATCCTGTATTTTTGTAACTTTCTGTTCTGCCCCGGGTTGTATGCCATTTAGGATAATTGGCTCTGTTTTATTAGCACTGCTGATCATCGCTTCAACCTGGATTCGAGGTGCAGCAGCCTGGATAGAGCTAATATGAGTAGTTTTTTTCAGAACTTTATCATCCTCAGAAATAGTATATCTGGCAGAAAACTCGTTCTGGAATCCTAGTGGTGCAAGCTGCACATGTGCGGTAGAATATTTTATGGAATTTTCCACCATCTGCTCGAAAAAACCATCGGTAAAGGCATACAGATAAATAAATGCTGCCAGGCCAAAGGCAGTAGCACTGATAGTTAATAGAGAACGCCTTGGGTTGCGCCAGATGCTTCGCAGGGCAACCTGCCAGAATAGAAAATGACTGCCCGATGATTCGTGATTGATTTTTTTTGCTATAAAGCCATGTACCAACTGTAAAGCGCGATTAGCCTGTATGTTGCCATTAATAGCTTCAATCGGCTGCA
>JALUTJ010000212.1 GCA_027057985.1 Chromatiales bacterium | reverse complement strand
CGCCACCACCGCGGCCCATTTTAGGAGTGTATTTCTGTAATAAATCAAACATTGTGCTTCCCCTTTATCACTCAATAAAGATTTCTGTAATTGAACCAAACATGTAATAGCCGCCTGCAGCTGTCTGTGACATTTCAGTATGCAGGTGCATAGGATACTTGCCGGTAGTCACCGGAGGGTATGCATCTGGTGGGGCTTCAAAGGGGTAGATCAGGTCAACCTGGCCTTTATCACCTTCAAGATAAATACAGTCTTTTGACCATGGGTCAGGCAGAATACGACCATGATCGGTAAGCCATTCAACATGATTACCATGACAGTGAACCGATTGTTGACAGAGACCAGCATTGAGAACACGGATAAGGGCACGATCACCAATACTGCCACGTAATACCGAGCGTGGATCTGCCATACTGTCAACAGCTGGATCACCATTGCTTACGGCGCCTGGTGGACGGCCACTTAGACCATTAAGGGTAAAGTAACGTGGACTATAGGCAGTACGTGGAGTACGACCACGACGAATATCATCGTGCCATGAAGGATCGACTTCATTGAAGACCCAGAAATATTGCTGTACAAATTTCGGGCTGCCCAGATAGAGTTCATCACTACTACCTTTAGGCATAACCGCGAAGCCTCCGTGTAAACCGACCAGGCGGTTATAAGGGGCATTGAGGCCATCGTAGTAGAGGTAGCTACCTGCTTTATCAACGGTAAAGGAGATGGTTTTACTGCTGCCACCCGGAATAATACCGCTGTCAACTACACCATCGATAACAAAGCTATGATCGGTACCAAGGGTGTTTTCAATCGTGATATTCACGGTATCCCCTTCCTGCACCACCATTTGTGTACCGGGAACGGTTAGACTGGCAGTATCCGGGCTAAAGCCACGGTAATAAACATCGGTTCCATCGATATGGGTGATGAATCCCTCGGTGATATAGAAAGTCTGGTTGATGGTGGCGGCTTCTGCACGTGGGGTCCAGCTGATGAGGCCGGTGCTTCCTAGCAATGCGCTTGCGATCCCTGCGCCACTAAACTTAAGAAAGTTACGTCGCGTTATCGCTTTTTTCATTTTGCTCCTCCAAAGTTTTTGGTTAAGGATGTGAGGGGTGTTTTTATTATTAGAATTTTTAGTTTTATTTATTATTTTTAATGCCCGTCAGACTCTACACAAAACTTATGCGCAAATAAATCACCTGTATAATAAGGTGTTAATATTAGCATTTTGTTAGATTGAGTCTAAGTTATTGAAAATAAGGCTGTATCTAATAATTAGATAAATAATATCTAAAATTTGAATATTTAAACCGGTGTTTTTGTGACCAGGGATACCTTAACAAACTCCAGGTAGTGCAGATTGCAGGATAAAATCGGTATTTTGCAGAGGCTCAGAGTTGCAGGCTGGGCTGCTGTAGGCGCTCGATTTGTTCACGCAGGGTAATCATCTGCTCTTCCCAGTAGCGCGGCGAGTCAAACCAGGGAAAGTGATGGGGGAAAGCGGGGTCATGCCAGCGCCGTGCCAGCCAGGCACTGTAGTGAATCAGGCGCAGGGTACGCAATGACTCGATAAGCGCAAGCTCTGTCAGGTCAAGTTCATAAAACACCCGGTAGCCTTTGAGCAGATGACGAAGTTGCGCACTCATCTCTGCGTTAGAGCCAGACAGCAGCATCCATAAATCCTGTATCGCCGGGCCCATACGGGCATCATCCAGATCCACAAAATGGGCGCCATTATCGGTGTAAAGAATATTGCCGGGATGGCAGTCACCGTGCAGACGGATATTGCGGGGCAGCACGGCCTCGAACTGCTGGCTGGCTAGTTGTAAAGCTTCCTCTGCTGCATTTTGATAGTTAGTCTTCACTTCTGGGGTAATAAAATCTCCCTTGAGCAGAAAATTAAGTGAGTCATAACCAAAATGATGCACGGTCAGGCTGGGTCGCTCCTGAAACGTTTGTTGAGCGCCCACCGCGTGCAGGCGGCCGAGCAGTCGCCCCAGTTGTTCCAGGGTGTCTGTCTGTTCCAGTTCCGGGGTGCGGCCACCCTGACGTGGGAAAACGGCAAAACGAAAACCATTGAATTCAAACAGGGTTCTGCCTTCGCGCTGCAGAGGTGTCACAACCGGAATTTCGTGCTCGGCCAGCTCCTGGCTAAAGCTGTGCTCTTCAAGAATCGCCTCGCTACTCCAGCGATCCGGGCGGTAAAACTTGGCAATGACAAAGCCTCCATCATTGAGACTGACCTGGTAAACCCGGTTTTCATAGCTGTTGAGTGCCAGCAGACTGCCGCTGGGTTCAAAACCCACGCTCTCCAGTGCATCGAGAATACAGTTGGGTGTGAGTGCCTCGTAAGGATGAGAAAGACGGGGTTGACTGGCATTCACGATATAAATTATTCCTTTTCTGGCTGGCGTGGTAAATTAACATTTATATTAAAGTATGAAACATGCCATGTTGTGGTTTATTTGAAGCAGTCGATATCATCGCAGACTCAGCTTGCAGCTACAATATGCGCTTATCGCCGCGATTCAGGCACTGCTAAACAGGAAAAAGATTAAATGAGTACAGAAAACCCCCTTCTGACAATGACCGGCCTACCCCCGTTTCAGCATATCAGGGCAGAGCATGTTGAGCCGGCAATCCGGTCGATTATCGACTCCAACCGGGCGCAGTTACAAAGGCTGCTAAAAGAAAACGATCACTATAGCTGGAATAACCTGGTGCAACCGCTGGAAGACATGGATGATCGCCTCGGTCGCGCCTGGTCTCCGGTCAGTCATATGAACTCGGTGGTCAATTCTGATGAGTTGCGCGATGCCTATAATAACTGCCTGCCTCTACTGAGCGAGTACAGCACCGAGCTGGGGCAGAATCTCGAACTGTTTAAGGCTTACCAGTCGATTCATGATTCGGATGAATTTAAAGAGCTCGATAGTGCACAGAAAAAAGTGATTGAAAATGCCCTGCGTGAATTTCATCTTTCCGGTGTTGACCTGCCAGAAGAAAAGAAAAAACGTTTTCGTGAGATCCGGCAACAGCTGTCAAAGCTTACCAGTAAGTACGAAGAAAATATTCTCGATGCTACCCAGGGCTGGGAAAAGCATATTACTGATGAAACACAACTGGCCGGTCTGCCGGAATCTGCTCGTGCCATGGCGAAACAGGCGGCCGAGGCAAAGGGGCTTGAAGGCTGGTTGTTTACACTCAACTTTCCTTCCTACTATTCGGTGGTCAGCTATGCCGATGATCGTGCACTGCGCGAGGAAATGTACCAGGCCTATTCGACCCGTGCTTCGGACCAGGGCCCCAATGCCGGGAAGTGGGATAACTCGGACATCATGGAAGACATACTTGATCTTCGCCATGAGATGGCCGTTCTGCTGGGCTTTAATAACTACGCCGAACGTTCACTTGCCACCAAGATGGCAGAGACACCGGAGCAGGTGCTGTCCTTCCTGCATGATCTTGCACGGCGCTCACGGCCGATGGCAGAAAAGGAACTGGCTGAACTGACCGCGTTTGCAAAAGAGCATCATGGGGTCGATGAACTACAGGCCTGGGATATTGCCTACTATGGTGAGAAGCTGCGCAAGCATACTTTTGATTTCAGCCAGGAAGATTTAAAACCCTATTTCCCGGAAACAAAAGTGATTCCCGGTATGTTCGAGGTGGTAAAACGGCTTTATGGTATCGAGATTCGTGAAGTCGAAGGCATTGAAGTGTGGCATGAAGATGTACACTTTTATGAAATCTATGATGAAAGTGCTCAGTTGCGTGGCAAGTTTTATCTTGATCTTTATGCCCGCGATAAAAAGCGCGGCGGTGCCTGGATGGATGATTGCATTGGCCGAAAACGTAATGCCGATGGCAGTATCCAGATTCCAGTGGCGTATCTCACCTGTAACCTGACCCAGCCGTTGGGTGATGAACCGGCTCTGTTTACCCATGATGAAGTCACTACCCTGTTCCATGAGTTTGGTCATGGCCTGCATCATATGCTGACACAGATCGATGAAATTGGTGTTTCCGGTATCAATGGTGTGGCATGGGACGCGGTGGAACTGCCAAGCCAGTTTATGGAGAACTGGTGCTGGGAACGTGAAGCACTGGATTTAATTGCCGGGCATTACAAAAGCGGTGAACCGCTTCCGGAAGATTTATTTAACAAGATGTATGCTGCAAAGAATTTCCAGGCAGGTATGCAGATGGTGCGGCAGATCGAATTCTCATTATTTGATTTCCGCATGTATTATGAGTACAGGCCGGAAATGAAAGGCAGTGGCAGTATCCAGAAAATACTGGACGAAGTACGCAATGAAGTTGCGGTAGTCAAACCACCGGCCTATAACCGCTTCCAGCATGGCTTCTCGCATATTTTTGCCGGGGGTTATGCCGCAGGGTATTATAGTTACAAGTGGGCCGAGGTGCTTTCGGCGGATGCCTTTTCCCTGTTCGAAGAAAAAGGTATTTTTGATGCCGAGACCGGGCAGGCATTTCTTGCCTGCGTGCTGGAACAGGGCGGCAGCAAGGAACCGATGGAACTGTTCCGTGACTTCCGTGGTCGGGAACCACAGATTGATGCCCTGTTACGTCATAGTGGAATTGCATAAAAATTTGAGTAAATGGAATAAGTAAAATGAAAAAAATAATAACCACGCTTGGGATTTTATTGTTACTAAGTGGACAGGCATTGGCCGACAAGCGCTATGTAACGGATCGTATTCTGCTTGGGCTGCATACCGAAGCAGATGAAACCAGCACCGTGATTAAAACCGTACCCAGTGGTACCGAGCTGGAGGTAATCGATAGTAGTGATGGATTCTTGCAGGTACGACTGGACGATGGTACCGAGGGCTGGGTCAATAGTGGCTTTGTTACAAAGGATACACCCTCAACACGTAAGTATGATGTGCTGGCACATCAATATGAGAAGACCACGCAGGAGCTCGACAAGCTGAAGGCAGATTATGCCAAAAAGGATAGAGA
>JALUTJ010000211.1 GCA_027057985.1 Chromatiales bacterium | reverse complement strand
ATCAGAAAAGCAGATTTTTATTATCCCATTGTTTTTCTTTACCCTGAACGAAAAGGTACCGATAAGGTACTGGGGCTTGACCTGATGTCTCATCGGCATCTTCTAGAACCGGTTCAACATGCAATCTTAACAGGTAATTATGAAACGACACTGCCTTTCACCCTGATTGAAGGGAAAAAAGCATTCATTATGCTTAAGGCCGTTGACAGTTATATCAATAATGGCAGCAATAAATATATTGCTATGGTGGTTATCACGGCAGACAAGTTTGACTTCAATGATATTATCGATGAGGCCACAAGCCTTGTGATTTGTCACAATAGTCTGCCAGAAAAGGATAAACGGGCTGTCTTTCTGCAGAAGTCGGGATACCAGACACTCTGGTTACCACAGCTGGACTTTAAAACTACTGCTGCAGCAGGTGAGCATGGACTGGTACTTAAAATCAGCAAGCAGTTTCGTTTTAGTGATATTAGCTGGATTCTTTTACTGGTTGTAACCCATGTGCTGATTTCACTTTTCTTTATTATTCGTCAGATGATGCTTAAAAATCAGCAGTCTCAGGAAGAACTGCTGAAAGCCTCACAACAGCAACATAAAATGATTGCAGTCAGTAACCTGACGGGCGGGCTGGCGCATGAATTTAATAATAATCTTAGCGTTGTCAGGGGTTTTCTTAATCTGCTGCAGGAACGTTGCAAGGATGATAACGAAGCGAATAGCTGGATTCAGCATGCAGAAAAAGCCACAGAAAAATCTATCCGCCTGACTCATAAGCTCTTAACTTACTCCCGTTACAAAGGTATTCGTGAACGTGCCGGGGTGATTGATGCTAATGAATGTATCAATGAATTACAAAATGAAATAAAAGCCCAGACACGAAAGGGTATTCTATTAAAGTATGTTCCTGGTGAGAATATTCCAGCTATCTTTATCAGCAGGGAAGACTTCCGTGAGATTTTACTGGAACTGGTTCTCAATGCCACTGAGGCGATCGAGGGAAATGGTGCGATTACAATATCAACCGAAAGGATATTTCTACAGTCAGGCAAGGATATTGATATCGATTATAATCTCAAACTGGAGCCCGGTGAGTATCTTCATTTAGCAGTTGCTGATAGTGGCTGCGGTATTAGTGAAGATATTCGCCTGCATGTCTATGATCCGTTCTTTACCACCAGAGAATTTGCCGAGAAGTCTGGCATGGGCCTGGCCAGTGTTTATGGTCTGGTAAAACTGAATAATGGTTTTATCCATTTTGAATCGGAACAAGGCAGGGGAACGGTATTTCATGTCTACTTGCCGGTGATCAGTCAGGATAAAATTACAGAATAATTCCTGCTGATATTCAGCAGCTATCTTATTTATCTAAATCATTGTTTCAATATCTGTTTAACCGGAGCTACAAGAAGAGTTAAGGAGGTAGAAAGCCGTTGTCGATCAAGACCGTGGGCCGCAGGGACAGCGGCCCCCGAGCCTACAGGGATGTATTTACGGCGTGTCTTGATCGGCAATGGCTGAATTACCTCTATTAACAGAAACCTATATACTTTTTAATCATCAACCTGACAAGCATTTGGAAAATCTGTTTAACCCAGGGCGGCGCGTGCAGCCTCGATATTGGCATTGGTTTCATCCATATCTACCACGCTGACTTCTGGTTGCAGGCCAAGCTTGGTGAAGGAAGGCACGTTCGACCAGTCCAGTTTGGTTAAAGGATGATCGGTGCCAATCAGGCTTTGCAGGTTGGCAACAATGACCACATCGACATAGTCGGGGCCATTTTCAGAATTGTATTTCAGGTCTTCATGATCGGCAGCAACATTGACCAGTTCTTCAGGGAAATTCCACTTGCGCAGAATTTCGGCACCAATGGTGGTGTGTACCGAAGTGATAATGCGATCCAGCGAGGCCTCATCATCAAGTAGCTCGGGGTAATCTTCTGCCCGACTGAGAATCGGCAGGGCACCGATATCGTGTACCAGCCCGGCCAGCAGGGCCTGATCCGGTTGCAGTTTGGTAAACTGGCTGGTCAGGGCATGTGAAATTGCAGCAACCTCGGTAGAATGTTCCCAGATCTTGCGCAGGCGCTTGTCGGTTACATCCGAGGTGGCCTGGAACATCTGCTCCATTACCATACTGGTCACCAGGTTACGAATCATATTGCCGCCCATGCGCGTTACTGCGGCCTCGACGGTTTCTATCGGGCTACTGGCACGCAGCAGCGGGCTGTTGGAAACCTGGATCATACGAGCAGATAGTGCCGCGTCACTGGTAATAATTTTCGCCACATCCATCAGGGATGAATTTTCATCTTCAAGGGTATCGCGAACTTTTAGTGCCACCTCGGGCAGGGTTGGAAGCACCAGCTTGTCGTTTTCCAGGTCTTCCAGCAGTTGATCAAGAAATTTTTCTTCAGCAGCAGCATCCATTTTTTATTCCTTATGATGTTGTTATGCCATTATTATCGACAGCCGGCGAAAAATATTTACCTTTTATTTAACTTTTTTCTGTTTTTTCCAGTGGGTAGGGCAATTCCAGCAGCTGGATCGGTGCTCCATCGCCTGATTCGAGATGAAGTTCACTATTTTCTGCCTTCTCGATCTGCAAAACGGCAAGGAAAGTAGCCTGATTGTCACCAGACCAGCTGGCAGTGACGACCTGGCCGGTTTTCTGCTCATTTTCCGCCTCACTCATAACGGCGTCCCCCGGCTGGGGCAGCTGAGTTGTACTGGCCTGGCAGATATACAGTCTTCTTTTGAGTTTGCCGAGGTACTGCATACGGGCGACGACTTCCTGGCCCGGGTAGCAGCCCTTGGTGAAGCTGAGACCATTGATGGCCTGCAGGTTCAGCATCTGTGGTACAAAGGCCTCACTAGTGGCGGTAGTTACATCTGGAACACCGGCCTGGATATTGAGCAGGTCCCAGCTGTTTTTACCGATTGCAATGGCATCTTGCTGCAGTGCAGTCCAGAGAGAGCGGATATTTTCTATCGGGCCGCAGATCTCGAACTGGGGCTGATTAGAGGGCTGGCGGATTATCGTCATCTCATTCTCGGTCAGCACCTGATCAGGCTGTTGCGGTACAGAGGAAAAATGTGCGGCAAGTTTTTCTACGGCATTTTTACCGGCAACACCTATTTTGATCATTGTCTCTGAAACATCATTGAGCTCAACCTTGCTGCGTAGAATAAACATACGCAGTCGTTTAATCGTCGCGGCACTGATATCTGCACTGACCTGGAGGAAGTAATGCTCATTGCGTTTGAAAATACGAAACAGTGCCAGCGCCCGACCCTTGGGATTACAGTAGGCACTGAGCTGGCTGTGATTTTCATTGACATGGCGGATGTCATTGCTAAGCTGACCCTGTAAAAAAGATTCTGCTTCTTCGCCACTGGCTTCAAACAGGGCATAGTGACTCAGATCAGCCAGTACCATGGTCTCGTAACCGGCCTGTTCTTCACTACGGTTAGTACCAAAATCCAGCACGGTATCATTATTGATATTTGCGTTTTGTGTTTTAAGAAAGGCTCGCCAGTCTTCGTTCATAATATTGCCTGTGGGTTAATATATTTGAAAAACCAAATGGAATGATGTATGTATAGTATATCGTATGAAAAACAAGGTTGAAGGCATACGATAAGTGTGGGTTGAATTATACCGCAAGCTCATCGCTCTTGAAATGTAATTTGACGGATACACTTGCAGGCGATAAGGTCATTATTGAAATACTGCACAGGAATGACAGTATATGTACAACAAGAATAACCGACCAAAGTTTCTGAATTTACTGAAAATTCGTCTGCCTGTTACCGGGGTAACCTCTATACTGCATCGTATTAGCGGTGTTTTCCTTTTTATTACGATTCCCTTTAGCCTGTACCTGTTACAGCTATCAATAGATAATGAGGCAGGTTTTGCGCAGGTAAAGGCCTACTTCGCCTCACCCTGGATAAAGCTGGGATTGCTGGTGCTTCTCTGGTCTTATCTGCACCACCTCTTTGCCGGTTTCCGATTTTTACTGATTGACCAGAATATTGGTACCTCACTGGCCGTGGCAAGGAAATCTGCCTGGACAGTATTATTTTTAGCCATACTCGCCGCCGTGGTAATTGCCGGGAGTACCCTGCTATGAGTCTTTATGCACAGGGCATGCGGGCCTGGTTACTGCAACGACTAACAGCGGTTTATATTGCACTCTATACTCTTTTTATGATTGGCTGGTTCAGTCTTTCTTACCCTGTGGATTTCAACGAATGGAATGCACTAATTAGCCATCCGGTTATGCTGGTTGCCAGTGTGATTTTTTACCTCAGCCTGTTCGTTCATGCCTGGGTTGGGGTACGTGATATTCTGGTGGACTATATCAAGCATGGTTCGGTGCGTTTTGTACTACTTACTACACTGGCACTTTTTTTAACATCTATGACAGTCTGGTTGTTATTGATCGTCATTTCACTGGTAAGAACATGAGTATTGAAAACCTGCAACGGCGTAAGTTCGATACCCTGGTTATTGGCGCCGGGGGCGGCGGCTTACGTGCGGCATTACAACTGGCACAGGCCGATGCCCATGTTGCGGTGGTCTCCAAGGTCTTTCCGACCCGTTCTCATACCGTGGCCGCTCAGGGTGGTATGAATGCCGCACTGGCCAATGTCTTGCCGGATAACTGGCACTGGCACATGTATGACACGGTTAAGGGGAGTGACTACCTTGGCGACCAGGATGCGATAGAGTATATGTGTCGGGCTGCCTCGCACCTGGTCTATGAACTGGAGCACCAGGGTGTCCCTTTTAGTCGCCTTGACAGTGGCAAGATTTATCAACGTCCCTTTGGTGGGCAGAGTCAGAACTTCGGTGGTGAGCAAGCAGCAAGAACCTGTGCTGCAGCCGATCGCACCGGCCATGCTATTTTACATACTTTGTACCAGCAGAATATCCGCGCTAAAACACATTTCTTTGATGAGTATTATGCGATTGACCTTATCAAGGATA
>JALUTJ010000210.1:5403-14094 GCA_027057985.1 Chromatiales bacterium | reverse complement strand
CGATATGACTACTATGCTCCAGACCTTCCACTGCCTCATGTATTCGCTTGTTAATGGCGACAGAATAGTTTTCTGCCTGTTGAATAAGAGCAGAATTGCCAGTTGCTGCGGCAATCAGGCGGGTTTCAGGAATAAGAGCCAGGTTAGGGACATTAATCAGCAGAAAGTGTCGTGCTCCTGCCTTGTTTAATACCCGGATAGTCTTGTGAATTTTTGCTGCTGCAGTATTGATGATGGACTCAGCCTGTGTAGCATTCTCCGAGTAAATTGCATCACGAACATCATTACCGCCAATAAAAACAACATAAAGTGCATCCCGGGGTGCAACGAAATTATTATTGGCCTGAAAAGCCAGTAATTGTGTATCCAGGTCAATGGGTTCTATACCACCGGCACGGGCACCGGCAACGGCATAGTTACCGCCTGCATTTAGCCCCAGCAGATGTAACGAGGTTTTTAATTCAAGGCCAAGCTTTTCTGCCAGTACTTCAACACTGACCTTACCATTCGTGATACGGTTACCATAATAAGGAGGTGGAAAGTCACCCAGAACGGAGGCAAGGTTACCCGTGTCAGAAAGGCTGTCTCCAAAAACATACATCTCGCTATATCGGTTGTCGGCATAGCCAGGTATCGAGAGTAGCAGGAACAGTGAAGTAAGCAGGGTTTTAACAAGTTTTAGATGACGCATTTTAATTCTCCATTTATATTGCGGTTCTGGTAAGAATGCTAAACTAGCATAAAAAAGAAATGCAGACGAGATGGAACTTTGAATTTATTATAGCTTGTTTTATAGACTATATACTGCAAAATGTATTGACTATAAGCGGATGCTTTAATTGTGAACGGAATAGCAAATACTGGAATAAAGTGATGGATAAAAGCAGCCTGATACAGGCTTACCAGCAAACCATTTACCGTGTCCATTTTAGCGAGGGTGATATTGATTGCCGGGTTGGAGAAGCTATACCTGAAAAAATCAAAGCCTTGCTGGCCAGGGTAAAGACGGCGATGATTATTACCGCTTTTAATCCGGCAAGTCAGCTTCGATCCGATAAAGAAAATCAGTACAATAACCGGCAGTTACAATCAGAGCTTGATGCAGCCGGTTATCTTTATTACCCGGCCACGGGTATTGCTAAAGCGGGTGACTGGCAGGAAGCCAGTTTTCTCGTTGCCGGGATAAGCCGGCAGTGGGCAGATGAGTTAACTGAACGCTATGCTCAAAATGCCTATGTCTGGCTGGAGCAGGGGAAACCTGTCGAGCTGGTTTTAGCGCGCAGTTTCAGTAGCAGGTAATGATTTTGCCGTTCACATCCTTACTGGCGTCACTCATCAGGTAAAGATAGGGGGCCATGATTTCTTCCGGTGCTGGATTCACCTCCGGGGCTTCTCCTGGATAGGCCAGTGCGCGCATTCGGGTTCTTACTCGCCCGGGATCGATGCTGTTAACTCGGATAGGGGTATTAGCTTCAAGCTCATCCGCAAGAATCCCCATCAGGTTGTCTCCAGCAGCCTTACTGACACCGTAAGCGCCCCAGTAGGCACGTCCTTTACGCGCTACGCCCGAGCTGGTGAAAATCAGTGAAGCACTATTTGACTTGTTCATCACCGGTAACAGTGCCCGGCTTAAAAGAAAAGGTGCATGAAGATTGACACGAATCGTCTTATCCCAGATTTCGGTATCGAACTGGCTGATGGGAGAGAGCCCGGCAAACAGAGCCGCATTATGTAACAGGCCATCGAGCTGACCAAATTCATCCTCGATTTTCAGTGCTACTTCATTTGCCTGTTCAACATTCAGGGTTTCAAGATCCAGTGGAATAATGGCCGGCTCGGCATCACCGGCGGCCTTGATTTCATCATAAACCTGTTCAAGTTTGGGAATGGTTTTGCCATGTAAAATAACAGTGGCACCATGACTGGCAAAAGTTTTCGCTGCTGCCGCACCAATACCATCACTGCTACCGGTCACCATAATGACCCTGTCTTTTAAACAGTCTTCTGCAGCATTGAAGTTATCGGGAATACTTATTATATCGTTCATGTCTATCATCTTTAATTAAATAATGTACCTGGTTTTATTTGCTCAGTAATTTCGCGGCAGTAACACCGCTTAGCACTGCGCCTTCAAGGGTCGCCGGGTAGCCAGTTGCGGTATAGTCGCCCGCAAGATACAGTCCTTTCATCGCTGTACTATTTGCTACTCGATGTGATGCGATATTAACCTTGCTGCTAAAGGTGGCGCGTTTTTCACGGATAACCAGCGCATCCAGAAGTTCAGGTGGTTGCCTGAATAATTTTATCACTTCTGCATGAAGGGCTTTTAGCAGGCTATCATTATCCATTTGCATATGCGGGCCTTCGCCACTGATAACAACAGCCAGCAGACCTTCTTGCTTGCACAGCAAGCCACGGTCAAACACCCACTGGCCGATTGTACCACTTAATCCCTGCATTGCAGTAGTCAATCTTGTTTTAGCCGGGTATTGCAGGTAAGCCGTGACAATGGGCTGGTAATGCAGATGCTGGATATTTGCAGTTATTTTATCCAGCAAAGGATGTGGGCGGAGTAATTTTTCAAGCTGCTGTGGTGGTACGGCGACAACAAGATTCTGACAGCTGATTCTTTCAGCCCTGTCTTGCTGTTTTATCGTGATAGCAGAAAGCTGCTGATTATCACCATGAATTTCTTCGAGCCGTGACTGGAAATGGACTTCACCACCCTTGCTGCGAATGTATTGCACCGCGGCATCAGGAAAAGTATTAGAGAGATCGGTAATGGGCAATAACAGGTCGGCATCATAGTAATGACGGGTAAAGGCTTTTTCAAAGACGTGCATAAACAGGTTGGCTGATGCGAGTTTCACCGGCGTGTTCAGTGTGGCAAGGCAAAGTGGCTCCCACAGGTTGCGAATAATATTTTCGCTTTGACGGGTTCTTGCAAATAATGTCTGGACACTGATATCGGTTGTAAAGTGGTAGTGGTGTCTTTTCAGGTACAGTCCAAAGTAGATACCACTGAGGCGATCCTTGAATGACAGCCCCTGTGCTCGTAGCAGAGCATAAAGCAGGTGTAATGGTGCAGGCAGGCGAGGAGCCTCGAGTATAATTTTTTTACCCTGCCTGTTCTGTACCGATAACTGCAGGGGCATGCGTTTGAATTTGGCATAGGGGCACTGACCGACCATTTTTAACAGGCGGATACATTCAGTATAGGCACCAATCATAATGTGCTGGCCGTTATCCACCTGCCAGTCATTAAAGGGAACACTGCGAGCTCGCCCCCCCGCCTGTCTGGCCGATTCATAAACGATAACCCTTTTGCCCTGGCTGGTAAGAGTGACTGCAGCGGCAAGGCCGGCCCAGCCAGCACCAGCAATAATAACAGGTGAGTCACTCATGCGGTTTTAAGACGAGGCCGGTGGAACAGGTGACGCCAGGCTTCCTTGAGCCAGGTTTTCAGAGCGATATAGATTTTGCGTGGTGGTGGAATGATTACCCGGTGTTTCAGGATCTGCAGGTTATCATCTTCCATTTCATACAGCGTATTTTCATAGATAGCCGCCATGATAATGCCTGTTTTCTGGCTATAGCGGTCTTCTTCAGGCAGCAGGGAAAATGCTTCACGATAGAGCTGGTGGGCACGTTCGGCCTGAAAACGCATCAGGCGATTAAAGTTTTCATTATCTTCCCGCCTGAAAATCTGCTGTTCTGTCACTGCAAACTGTTTCATTTCATCCAGTGGCAGGTAGAGTCTGTCTCGCAAACTATCTTCGTAAACATCACGAATAATGTTGGTCAACTGCAGCGCCAGGCCCAGTTTTTTGGCATATTCAAGCGTCTGTGGATTTTTAAAACCGAAGATACTGGCGGAAAGGATGCCGACAGCCCCGGCAACCCGAAAACAGTAGAGATCAAGCTCGGCAAAATTCTGCATGCGAACTTTTTCCAGATCCATTTCCATACCGCGAATAATTTCGATAAAGTATTTTTTTTCGAGATGAAACTGTTTGATATAAGGGGTAAGGGCAAGTGTTACAGGGTGGGTGGCGGTATTGGTAAAAAGGGCTTCTACCTCGGTTCGCCACCATTTCAGCTTCATCTTCTTGACCGCATTATCCATTTCCGCATCTGCAATATCATCCACCTCACGACAAAAGGCATACAGTGCGGTAATAGCCTGTCGCTTGAGGCGCGGCAAAAACAGAAAACTGTAATAAAAACTGGAGCCGCTACTGGCAGCCTTGTCCTGGCAATATTCGTCGGGTGTCATGGGCGTTATGGACTAGTCGGGTTGTGGTAATTTTACCGGTTATCGCTGGCTATTGCGAGGTGACAGGGGTTATTTTGCCCGTATCGCTTTCCATAATATCCACACCATGTCTGCTTTATTGAGTCGTGGCCGGGAGAAGATATTATCGGCCTGTCGATTGAGTTTATACAGCACCCTTGAACCGCCCATAATAATCATGCGAATTTCCAGCCCGAGTCGGCCTTTGAGGATTTTACCCAGTGGCGCACCGGACTGCATCAGCTTATGCGCTCGCTGGATCTGGAAGCGCAACAGGTTCTGTGTTGCAGGGCGGGTAACCCGGTTTCGAATGTCCTCTTCACTCACACCAAACTGCTGTAACTCATCCTGGGGCAGGTAGATACGGTTGTTTTCAACCAGGTCCTGGTGAATATCCTGTAGAAAGTTAATCAGTTGCAGCGAAGTGCATATCATATCCGAGTAGGCCAGGTTTTGTTCATTAGCGCTATCATCCAGGTGCAATAACAGCCGACCAATCGGGTTGGCAGAATGACGGCAGTACTGAATGACTTCACCAAAGTCCTGGTAGCGTTGCTTGCGGATATCGGATTTGAAAGCGGTTAGTAAATCATGGAACAGGGACAGCGGCAGATGATGCTTTTCTATTACATCAGCCAGTGCAATAAAGACGGGCTCCTGCATGACTTCGCTCCGGCCAATGGCATCGAGCTGGTCAGAAAAGGCATCCAGTGCTGCAAGCCGTTCATCCGGGCTTGCATCCCCTTCATCGGCAAGGTCATCGGCCTCGCGAGCAAAGGTATAGATGACGGCAATGGGTAGACGCAGTTTTTTCGGTAAAAGGCGTGATGCTACCGGGAAATTCTCATAATGAGAGCGTGCCAGTTGTTGACAGTGTGCATAGGCATTTTGTAGTGTTTCTTTATCCATATTACGCTATTCTACGCAGTAACAGGCGGACGAACAAATAATAACGGGAACTGGCGGTTGAAAAAATGAAAACAATTAAAATGCTTTTAACAGGTTTTTTACTGGGTTTGCTGATTGGTCTATGGGTTGGGGTCAATATCGGTAAAGGGCAGCCCGTTTTCAGCAATCCTTTTGCAAAAGAAGACCTGTCAAAGAAAATCAAGCGTCGGGTTGGTGAAAGTATCGAACAGCTGGGTGAAGATATCAAAGGCAAGGTAAATAAATAGCGGTAAGTCACAACGGTATTTTATTCCAGGTTGGCTCAAGCGAAGTGGAGCCGACAAAAATATTTACCGCAAAACCGCAGAGTTTTATTTTCTGCACATGACAGGATATTTTGCAGCAAAATGTTATGAGCGACCGTCGATTTCAGGGATGAAATCGTCGAGCGGCCAGGGATGGCCGCATAGCGTGTCGTGAATAACGTTTTGCGAGAAAAATATCCGGTGATAGTTTTATTTTTGTCAGACTGAAGTCTGAGCTATGCAAGAACTCATATTCAGTATCTTTGCGTTCTCCGCGTCTTTGCGGTGAAAAAATTAGTCGGTTTCCAGTTGTCGTGCTGCGGTTTCAACCTGATCAGGTTGCGAGATTTTCTTGTTGGCGGCAATGCCCATTTCATTGAACTTGCGCGCGCTTGGCATTACCCGGCTATCAAACGATCCCACGGCACTATTATAATGTTTCATACCACTTTCAAGGCTGCGGCCGAGTTTTTGCAGGTGTTCGGTAAAGGTCACTAAACGTGCGTACAGTTCCTCGCCCACGGTTCGGATATGCTCGGCATTTTCGGCCAGTTGTTCCTGCCGCCAGCCATAACCAACCGCACGTAGCAGGGCGACAAAGCTGGTTGGTGTTGCAAGGATAACCTGGCGCGCCAGGGCATTTTCAAGAATCGCCGGCTCCTGGTCGAGGGCGGCACTGAGGAACTGGTCACCGGGAATAAACAGCACCACAAAGTCCGGGGCATTTTTAAACTGGTTCCAGTAGGCCTTATCGGAAAGCTCGTTAATACGCTGCTTGATATTCTGTGTATGCCGTTTGAGGTGTGCCTTACGTTCTTCATCGTCATTCGCTTCGATGGCACTGATATAGGCATCGAGCGGTGTTTTTACATCGACCACGATTTCACGCCCATCTGGCATGCGCACCACCATGTCAGGACGAAGTGCACCTTCATCGGTACGGACATGTTCCTGCTCATAAAAATCACAGTGTTCAACCATGCCAGCCAGTTCTGCCAGACGTTTCAGGGTCATTTCGCCCCACTGGCCACGGACTTCAGGGCGGCGCAGGGCATTGACCAGCTTACGGGTTTCATCCTGCAGGCTTTGCTGGCTATGAGCCATGCTTTCAAGATGCCTGTGCAGTGCACCGTAGGATTCTTTACGTTCCTTTTCTATTTCGCGGATTTGCTGCTCGGTTTTATTCAGGGTCTGGCGGATAGGATCCAGCAGATGTTCGATGGCCTTTTCTTTTTTATCCAGTTCATTCACCGCCTCGGACTGGAACTTCTGCAGGTTCTCACGCGCCAGCTTTAAAAACATATCATTATTGTTTTTTAAGGCTTCATTCGACAGTGAGGCAAAAACATCGGCCAGCTTTTCTCTTTCCTGGCTCAGGGCGGAAATCTTTTCTTCATGGTTTTGCTGTTCGACTTCAAGCCGGGTTTTCAGTGCTGTATTTTCTTCACGCAGCTTGCTGAGTCGCCCCTGGAAATACAAGGCGCTCAATATGATAGTGACTACGGCAGTGCCCAGAACTGAAAGCAGAATAACCTGGTGGGTCATTAAAGTTGTCAGTAGCGTATTCATATTAGCTACAGTTTACTCCATAAGTTTCAGGATAACGACTCGATAAGTGGCAGAATCTCGGCCGGTGTTTGCACCATGGCATCGGCCTGCCATTGAGACGGGGTATCGTTTTCATCGATATAACCAAAAAGAGCGATCACCGAGTGCATACCGGCGCGGTTACCGGCTTCGATATCCCGTTGTGCATCTCCCACGTAGACGCATTCAGCCGCTTCGCTTCCCGTTTGCCTGCAGGCATGTAGCAGCGGGGCAGGATGGGGCTTGCGTTTTTCCAGGGTATCGCCGCTGACAATCGTGCTGGCACGTTGATCCAGCTGCAGAGCCTTTATCAACGGCGTTGTCAGCCAGCCGGGCTTATTGGTCACTACGCCCCAGTTCATGCCTGCCTGCTCCAGCCTGTCGAGAACACTGTCCATACCGGGAAAGAGCGTGGTATGGGTATCGATATTGGCCTGGTAATAGTCCAGCAGTTCACGATACAGGGTGTCGAATTCAGGATGATCCTTACCAAACCCCAGCGTAGTCAGTGCCACGCCGCCATGCGAGACAACCGGGCGGATGGTTTCATAGGGCAGGGCGGGTTTGCCGTGACGGATCAGAACATGGTTAAGCGCCGCCGCAAGATCGGGTGCGGTATCGGCAAGTGTACCATCAAGATCAAAAAGAACCGTTTTGATTGCTGGCATTAGCTGCCTTTTTGCAGGTGCATGAGGTAGTTGACGTCAACATCATGTCCCAGTGAGTATTTTTTACTGAATGGGTTATAGCTCATGCCGGTCAGTTCCCGTAAATGCAGCTCCGCTTCGCGTGACCAGCTTTCCAGCTCGGAAGGGCGTATAAACTTGCTGAATTCATGCGTGCCCTTTGGCAGCATTTTCAGGATGTATTCGGCACCGACAATGGCAAACAGGTAAGACTTTGGATTGCGGTTAATGGTCGAGAAAAAGACATGTCCACCGGGTTTGACCAGCTTGCTGCAGGCGGCAATGACCGAGGATGGATCGGGAACATGTTCCAGCATTTCCATGCAGGTAACAACGTCATATTCACCCGCATGTTCACTTGCCAGTTCTTCTGCGGTGATTTGTTGATACTCAAGCTCGGCACCGGACTCCAGCTTGTGTAGCTGTGCCACGCTCAGCGGGGCCTTACCCATATCGATACCGAGTACATCGCCACCTTTGAGCGCCATGCTCTCGGCAAGAATACCGCCGCCACAACCGACATCGACCACTTTTTTGCCAGCAAGACCGGCTCGACGGTCGATGTATTCCAGGCGTAAGGGATTAATTTCATGCAGTGGCTTGAATTCACTGTCTGGATCCCACCAGCGATGCGCCAGCTCTTCAAACTTGGCAATTTCCTGCGGATCAAAATTTAATGTTTGTTCAGTCATGAGGTAATTCTAACGTGAAAAGCCAGAATTGCGAAATCTTTAGGTGTCTTTTAAAACAGTTAAATCGCAAAGATGTCGGTTCCGTCGCCTTGCTCCTTGAACCGACCTGGAGCATTTTGTACCGCAAAGACGCTGAGAACGCAAAGTTTAATGTTCTGTATGTAACAGGATATTTTTTTCGCAAAACTTTTATTCGCGACACGCTATGCGCCATCCCTGGTCGCTCGACGATTTCATCC
>JALUTJ010000210.1:0-5393 GCA_027057985.1 Chromatiales bacterium | reverse complement strand
GAACCAACTTACAGCTTATTGGGCTTTGATTTTTTGCTGCCATTGCCGGGCATTTTGCAGGATTGCCTTTTCATCCAGCGTGGTGAGCTCACGATCCCGCAATAGCAGTTTGCCGCCCACCCAGACATGGGTGACATTTTCTCGCCCTGCGGCATAGACCAGCTGCGACAGTGGATGATAGAGCGGTTGTGTTTCGATACTGCCAAGCTCAATCGCGGTGATATCGGCATACTTTCCTGTTTCAAGGCTGCCAATATCAGTATCCCGCCCAAGTGCACGGGCAGCATCAATGGTGGCCATGCGCAGAACCTTTTCAGCAGGCAGTGCCTGGGCATCACCGGCCACGGCCTTGGCCAGCAGGGCTGCCGTCTGCATTTCCCCGAGCATATCGAGATCGTTATTACTCGCCGCACCATCGGTACCGAGGGCGAGGTTGACCCCGGCCTGATATAGACGCTGTGTCGGGCAGAAGCCACTGGCCAGTTTCATATTGGATTGCGGGCAGTGCAGGACATGGGCACCGGCATTTGCCAGCAGGGCAGTTTCTTCCTCGAGCAACTGCGTGGCATGTACCGCAAGCAGGCGCGGAGAAACCAGCCCCAGTTCATCCAGTCGCTGCAAAGGGCGCTTGCCATATTTTTGCAGGCTTTGTTCCACTTCATCCGCAGTTTCATGCACGTGAATATGTACCGGGATATCCAGCTCCTCGGCATAAGTGGCAATGCGCCGGAGCGGATCATCCGAAACAGTATAGGGCGCATGCGGGGCAAACGCGGTGCTGATCAGGGTATTGTTGTGTAGCCTGTCATGCAGCTCGATACCTTTGGCGAGGTATTCATCGGCATCGGCTGCCCAGGCAGAGGGAAAATCAATCAGGATAAGGCCCAGCGTGGCTCGCATCCCGGCCTTTTCGACAGCCAGGGCAGTCTGCTCGGGAAAGAAATACATGTCATTGAAGCAGGTGGTGCCGCCTCGAATCATCTCGGCGCAGGCAAGGAGTGAACCATCGAAGACATATTCCGCAGAGACATGCTGCTGTTCGGCCGGCCAGATGTGATTATTGAGCCAGTCCATCAGTGGCAGGTCATCCGCCAGTCCACGCATCAGGGACATGGCGGCATGGGTATGGGCATTGATAAAGCCGGGTAGCAGCACATGCGAGGGAAGCTTGAGTTCGCTTTCGGGCTGGTATTTTTCCCGTGCCTGTTCACTGGGCAGTATATCGATAATTCGGCCAGCCTGAATGGCCAGGGCATGATCGGTATAGACCGTATTTTCAGGTTCGACCGGGATAATCCAGCCAGCATGAATCAGGGTTTCAGTTTTCATGGCAAAAAGATACCCGTAAAAGTGCGATAATAACAAGCGAAATTTCGGCTTTAGGCGGCTTGTACGGAAGAAAGTGCACAGGGATCGGTGTTTTATGGTTTTTGATTGCAGGAAAGTGGAAAAATGGTGAAATTTTACCCGGCAATTTTGTTTTTACGGCTCTAAGCGGCGTTTTCAGGTTGTTTTACAAAGATGCAGTACAGGGGAACACTATGATATAATTTCGCCTTTAAAATGCTCTGAAAAGGGCAATAAAAAACGCGCAAAAATCATAATGCAATTTTGAAGGAGCCACTCGTACATGGCCGAGTTCGCGAAAGAAGTTCTTCCAATTAATATTGAAGATGAGATGAAGCAGTCCTACCTGGATTACGCCATGAGCGTTATCGTTGGACGGGCACTGCCGGATGTGCGGGATGGCTTAAAACCCGTGCATCGCCGTGTGCTGTATGCCATGCGCGAACTGGGCAATGATTATAACAAGCCCTATAAAAAATCTGCCCGCGTGGTGGGTGACGTTATCGGTAAATACCATCCGCACGGGGATACCGCGGTCTATGACACCATCGTCAGGATGGCGCAGCCATTTTCACTGCGTTATATGCTGGTTGATGGCCAGGGCAACTTCGGCTCGGTGGATGGTGATTCCCCGGCGGCCATGCGATATACCGAAGTGCGCATGGCAAAGATTGCCCATGAGCTACTGGCCGACCTCGACAAGGAAACGGTTGACTTTATTCCCAACTATGACGAATCCGAGCTGGAGCCCGAAATCCTGCCGGCACGGATCCCCAACCTGCTGGTTAATGGTGCTGCGGGTATCGCGGTGGGTATGGCCACTAATATCCCGCCGCATAACCTCACTGAGGTCATTAATGCCTGCCTGGCACTGATTGAAAATGAAAATATCAGTATCCAGGAACTGATGGAAATTATGCCGGGGCCGGATTTCCCCACCGCCGGTATTATCAATGGTGCCCGGGGCATTGCTGAGGCTTATGCCAGTGGCAAGGGGCGCATTTATGTTCGTGCCCGGACGCATATCGAGGAGCGCGGCAAGGACAAGGAAAATATCGTTGTTACCGAGTTACCTTACCAGGTCAACAAGGCTCGCCTGCTGGAAAAAATTGCCGAGCTGGTTAAAGAGAAAAAGATTGAAGGCATCAGCGGCCTGCGTGATGAGTCCGATAAGGATGGCATGCGCATGGTAATCGAGCTGCGTCGAGGTGAAGTTGCCGACGTGGTGCTCAATAATCTGTTCCAGCAAACCCAGATGCAGAATGTCTTTGGCATCAATATGGTGGCACTGGTAGACAATCAGCCACGACTTTTGAACCTGAAACAGATTCTCGATGCCTTTATCCGGCATCGGCGTGAAATCGTCACCCGCCGTACCGTTTATGAATTACGCAAGGCGCGGGAAAAAGCTCATATTCGTGAAGGCCTGGCGGTGGCGCTGGAAAATATCGACCCCATCATTGCTACCATCAAGGCGGCGAAGAACCCGGCCGAGGCCAAGGAAAAACTGATCTCTACCGCATGGCAGCCAGGTGTGGTCATCAATATGCTTGAACGCAGTGGCGCCGAAGCCTCGCGACCGGATGGCCTCTCTGATGAGTATGGTCTGCGAAACGGTGAATACCATTTGTCCGAGGCACAGGCTCAGGCCATTCTCGATATGCGTCTGCACCGCCTTACCGGTCTCGAGCAGGACAAGATTATTAGCGAATACGAAGAACTGCTTAAAACCATTGCCGAGTTACTGAAAATTCTCGCCAGTTCAGATCGGCTGATGGAAGTTATTGTCGAGGAGCTGGAAGAAATTCGTGAACAGTATGGTGATGAGCGCCGTACCGAGATCATTTCCACCCAGGAAGATCTGACCATCGAAGACCTGATTACCGAGGAAGACGTGGTGGTCACGCTGTCACATGATGGTTATGCCAAGTCGCAACCGATCTCGGTCTACTCGGCACAGCGCCGCGGAGGCAAGGGCAAGGCGGCAACCTCGGTGAAAGATGAAGACTTTATCGACAAGCTCTTCGTTGCCAGCACCCATGACACCATTCTCTGTTTCTCAAGCCGCGGCAAGGTGTACTGGCTCAAGGTATTTGAAGTGCCGCAGGCAGGTCGCTCTGCGCGTGGTCGTCCGATTATCAACCTGTTGCCACTGGAGTCGGGCGAACGCATTAATGCGATTCTGCCGATTCGTGAATATGAAGATAACAAGTTTATTTTCTTTGCCACGGCGAACGGTACAGTGAAGAAAACGCCATTGAAAGAATTCTCACGGCCACGTGCTTCCGGCATTATCGCCGTAGATCTGCGTGAAGGCGACAAGCTGGTCGGTGTGGAACTGACCGATGGTGAGCAGGATGTACTTTTGTGTAGCAGCAGTGGCAAGGCCATCTGCTTTAATGAAAAAGATGTTCGTGCCATGGGACGTAGTGCCGTGGGCGTACGCGGCATCAAACTCAAGGAAGATCAGCGCGTTATCTCGCTGATCATTGCCGAGGAAGGTTATGTGCTGACTGCAACCGAACATGGTTATGGCAAGCGTACACCGATGGATGATTATCCACGCCATGGTCGTGGTGGACAGGGTGTTATCTCTATTCAGACCACGGAACGTAATGGCCAGGTGATTGGGGCCAAGCTGGTACAGGATGATGATGAAATCATGCTGATTACCAGTGGCGGTACGCTGGTTCGTACGCGCGTGGCCGAGGTTTCGGTCATGGGTCGGAATACACAGGGTGTTCGCCTGATCCGCCTGGATGAAGATGAACAGTTAACAGGCATAGAACGTATCGCCAATATCGGTAGTGAAGATATTGCGGAAGTTGAAGATCAATAATTTAACCTAAGGGGTTTAGTGATGTCTCGAGTTTTTAATTTTAGTGCCGGTCCGGCAATGTTACCGCAAGCAGTACTGGAAAAAGCCCAGGCTGAAATGCTGGACTGGGAAGGTACCGGCATGTCAGTAATGGAGATGAGTCACCGCGGTAAGGAATACATGTCGATAGCCGAGAAAGCCATGGCAGATTTACGTGAGGTTATGGCGATTCCCGATACGCACGAGATCCTGTTTCTGCAAGGTGGTGCCAGCAGCCAGTTTGCCATGATTCCGATGAACCTGTTACGCGGCAAGAAGAGCGCAGACTATATCAATACCGGTGCCTGGTCGAAAAAAGCCATTGCCGAGGCAAAGCGTTACTGCGAAGTGAATATTGCGGCAAGCAGTGAAGACAATAACTTTAGCAGTGCACCGGCGCAGTCTGAATTAAAACTCAACCCGGATGCGGCCTATGTGCATTACACACCGAATGAAACCATCGGCGGTGTTGAGTTTGATTATATTCCAGAAACCAGTGGCGTCCCCCTGGTTGCCGATATGTCGTCAACGATTCTGTCACGTCCGATAGATGTTTCCCGTTTTGCGATGATCTATGCCGGGGCACAGAAAAATATTGGGCCGGCTGGTTTAACCGTAGTGATCATTCGCAAGGACCTGATGGGTGAAACTCTGCCAGGTACACCGAGCATGTTTGATTACCAGATTCATGCTGATAACGGTTCCATGTATAACACGCCACCGACCTATAGCTGGTATCTTGCCGGACTGGTCTTCGACTGGATAAAACAGCAGGGTGGTCTTGCTGCCATGGCCGAGGTGAACAGGCGTAAGTCGGATAAACTTTATGCTGCAATTGATGGATCTGATTTTTATGCTAATCCGGTGGCGGTGAATAACCGTTCCTGGATGAATGTGCCTTTTACCCTGAAAGATGCCGAGCTGGACAAGGTCTTTCTTGAGCAGGCGGCAAAAAAAGGGCTGGTGACATTGAAAGGCCACCGTTCGGTCGGTGGTATGCGTGCCAGTATTTATAATGCCATGCCAGAGGCCGGTGTCGATGCACTGGTCGCCTTTATGGCAGAGTTCGAAAAAGAACACGGCTGATCATAGATCACCCCACCCTAACCCTCCCCTTGAAGGGGAGGGAATTTAACTGGGAGCCTGGGGGCTGTTTTCCCTCTCCCTCAGGGAGAGGATGGGTTGAAAA
>JALUTJ010000209.1 GCA_027057985.1 Chromatiales bacterium | reverse complement strand
GTACTCGCTCTACCAGCGCCTGATCAATATCTCGTTCACCCATTCGGGTCGTTCCTTTTCCTGCATTTATAAAGGCTTCCCGAATGTGTAACTAGACATACAAATCGGGCCAGAGTTCGCCAATTATTGAAATTATTTATTTTTAACAAAACTGCTGTCGCCAGGTTATTTTTATAGCTGTTATTTGCATTTTTCAGGTAGAATCTTCAAAACGTTGCTACTTTAACACCTTTCATTATAACGATATAGAGAATCGTCTTCTTCATGCAGCATAATACCGATATCCTTATCATCGGCGGTGGCGCAGCCGGTTTAAGCCTGGCACTGCGGCTGGCTGACACGCATCATATCTCATTGATTTCCAAAGGTATTTTGCGCGAAGGCTCCACGCTCTATGCCCAGGGTGGCGTGGCGGCCGTACTCGACCCGGAAGATTCTGTCGAGGCTCATGTACAGGATACCCTTGCAGCCGGTGCCGGGCTCTGTGATGAAAAGGTGGTGCGTTTTACCGTTGAACATGGTGCCGAGAATATTCACTGGCTCATCGATCAGGGCATCGAGTTTACCCGTACCCAGGATGACAGAGGCTATCACCTCACCCGGGAAGGCGGGCATTCGCAGCGTCGCATTATCCATGCCCAGGATGCCAGTGGCCGAGCGATTGAAACCACGCTGGAACACCGGGTGCGCACCCATCCAAATATCGAAATTTTTGAACACCATAATGCCATTGACCTCATTACCACGCATAAAATGGGTAAAGGCAACGGCAACTGTTGTCTTGGCGCCTATATTCTTGATCGCAAGTACAACCGGGTAGAAGTTTTCCATGCCCAGCAGACAGTACTGGCTACCGGCGGTGCAAGTAAGGTGTATCTTTATACCAGCAACCCGGACACCTCTACCGGTGATGGTATTGCCATGGCCTGGCGTGCCGGCTGCCGGGTTGCCAATATGGAGTTCAACCAGTTTCACCCTACCTGCCTTTACCATCCGGATGCCAAGTCCTTCCTGATTACAGAAGCGGTACGTGGTGAAGGTGGTATTCTACGCCTGCCGGACGGCACGCCGTTTATGAAAAAATTCGATAAACGCGCCGAGCTGGCACCACGCGACATCGTCGCCCGTGCTATCGACCACGAGATGAAACGACTCGGTACCGAATGTGTCTACCTCGATATCTCGCATAAACCAGCCAGCTTTATCAAGCGCATGTTCCCAACCATTTACCAGCGCTGTAAGGAATACGGTATCGATATCACCAGCGAACCTATCCCGGTGGTACCTGCTGCCCATTACACCTGCGGTGGCATTATGACCGACATGAACGGCCGTAGCGATGTGAATAATCTCTATGCCATTGGTGAAACCGCCTTTACCGGTCTGCATGGTGCCAACCGCATGGCCAGCAACTCGATTCTTGAATGCCTGGTTTTTGCCCAGGCGGCAAGCCGACATATTCTGAAGCAGAAAAAGAAACGTGAAATCATCCTGCTGCCCGGCTGGGATGAAAGCCGAGTAACGGATTCCGATGAAGAAGTGGTGGTCACCCATAACTGGGATGAACTGCGGCGTTTTATGTGGGACTATGTTGGTATCGTGCGTACCGACAAGCGCCTGCGCCGCGCCAAGAGCCGGGTCAACCTGCTTCTCAAGGAAATCGATGAGTACTACGGCAACTTCCGGGTCACCAGTGATCTGCTGGAACTACGAAACCTTGCCGTGGTAGCAGATCTTATCATCCAGGCGGCGATTGACAGAAAAGAAAGCCGTGGTCTGCATTACACCCTGGATCACCCCAGGCCGGACAATCGCCATGCGCCGGCCAATACCGTGCTTTATCCGGTTAACTTTGCCATCAAAAAACCAGCTTAGTTTTTTCACCGCAAAGACACAGAGAACGCAAAGTTTTCTTTTCTGCACGTAACAGGATATTTTGCAGCAAAATGTTATGAGCGACCGTCGATTTCAGGGATGAAATCGTCGAGCGGCCAGGGATGGCGCATAGCGTGTCGCGAATAACGTTTTGCGAGAAAAATATCCGGTAACAAGATATTTTTTGTCAGGCTGAAGCCTGACCTACCGATCACCAGGCGTAGGTCGGTTCAAGGAACAAAGTGACGGAACCGACAAAGCAAATAAACGCAAAGTACGCGGTGACGCAGAGAACGCAAAGATTATTTGTCAGAATAAATTCTGACCTACAAAAGAAGTTATCTAACAATTCTTAGCGAACTCTGCGACTTTGCGGTAAATGTTTTTCTCGGCTCCGCTACGCTTGAGCCGAGCTACAACTTTTTCTGACGCGGGTTAGCAATCCGCAAACGCGCCTTTAGCTGTCGAAATCCATTCTTATCGATATTGTCTGGTAATACTAAAATACGAAATATCCGCACCCTGCCAAAACGATTGACACAGCGAAAGTTCAGCCAGACAAACCACGCCGTTACGATACATTCGCCGTTAAGTTGTGCTGGATACGATTGACCATCGACTTCGATCTTCCACTGATTTTGTGAAGAGAGATGTAAGCGGGTAATTACCGGCTGCACCTGCTTCATTAGATGTTTCACCAGAAACAATAACGCAATGATCAGTATCGACTTTATCGCAACAGGAATACTGGCAAGAAAAACCGCCAGTGCAGCAAGTAAAGATAAAATTATGAAATAGATTTTTAGCAACCGTGACGGTTTAATCGTCAGGTCCAGCGGCATCTCGAACTTGTTTGACAACATCGGCAACATCCTTGTTATTAGGTATATCCTGTCCCATCAGGTAATCCAGTAAGATCTGATCCTGGCAGTTTAATAATTGATGGAAGGCTTTTTTTGATTTTAAAGATAAACTGTCGTATCGCTTTTCTACGAAAGCCTCCAGCATCAGGTCCAGTTCCAGCATGCCTCGCCGGCATTGCCAGCGCAGGCGCGACTCATCCATTTCAAAATTGCCCGGCAGTAACATTACACCATATCCCTTACCATCATTTTCTTGATACTGTGTATGGCATGGGTTGGATTCAGTCCCTTGGGGCAGACATTGACGCAGTTCATAATTGAGTGGCAACGGAACATGCGGTAGGGCCCATCGAGATCCTGTAGTCGTTCTGCCGTGGCCTGGTCACGACTGTCAGCAAGGAACCGGTATGACTGCAACAATGCGGCGGGACCTCGGAACTTGTCCGGGTTCCACCAGAAAGAGGGGCAGGAGGTGGTGCAACAA
Organism: Chromatiales bacterium; assembly: GCA_027057985.1. GTDB lineage: Bacteria > Pseudomonadota > Gammaproteobacteria > UBA6429 > Thiohalophilaceae > JAGLTQ01. Next base: position 1,825 of record JALUTJ010000209.1, on the reverse strand, counting down.
CCGCAAAGAATACACTCATACAGTCCGTCAAGCTTTTCACGCTGCTGCGGAGTTTGCCGGAACTCGACTTCTGGTACCGGATCATGCACGATCAAATATGGTTTAACCGCACGGTAGTGATGATAAAACTGTTCCATATCGACCACCAGGTCACGAATCACTGGCATACCGGGAACCGGTCTGACTTCAACCGGCTGCTTCAGTTCAGATACCCGAGTTTTACAGGCCAGTCCATTACGGCCATTAATATTCATGGCATCGGATCCACACACCCCTTCGCCGCAGGAATGACGAAAACTTAAGGTTTCATCCTGCGCTTTCAGCGCAAGCAGGGCATCCCGCAGCATCATGTCCGGGGTGACATCATTCAAAACGAATTCCTGCATGTAGGGCTTCTTGTCGGTTTGCGGGTTGTAGCGATAGATTTTAAAACGCATAACTCACCTGTTTAATAAACACGAGGTTTGGGCGGAAAACTTTCAACCGATACCGGCTGCAGCGTAACCGGCTTGTAATCCATACGATGTCCTTCCCTGTAGTATAGACTGTGTTTCAACCAGCTGATGTCATCACGTTCAGGATAATCAATGCGTGAATGTGCGCCCCGGCTTTCCTTACGTTCCAGTGCAGACTTCACCGTGGCCACGGCAAGATCAACCAGGTTTTCCAGTTCCATGGCCTCGATGCGTGCCGTGTTGAATACCTTACTATGATCATGAATACGTACATTATCCATACGCTTCTCAATTTCCAGCACCTTTGCCAGACCTTCCTGTAACACCTCCTCGGTTCTGAATACGCTACAGTAGTCTTCCATGGTTTTCTGTAACTCGGCACGCAGTGCACTGACCGACTCACTGTTTTCTGTCGCAGGCTGATCCCAGCGATGCAGGTGCGCCAGTGCCTGTTCCACGCTTTCATTATCGATTTCACGATGATGACGATTGATTTCCAGGTACTTTTTAATATCATTTCCCGCAGCCCGACCAAATACAACAATATCCAGCAGGGAATTACCACCGAGACGATTGGCACCATGCACGGAAACGCAGGCACATTCTCCCACGGCATACAGGCCCGGAATCGACTCCTGCCCCTGGTCAACCGGTACCACCACCTGTCCAAAGCGATTGGTGGGAATACCTCCCATGGTGTAATGCGCGGTTGGAAAAACCGGGATCGGTTCTTCAGCCGGATCGATATGCATAAAGGTTTTTGACATATCACAGATACCCGGCAGGCGTTTATACAGCACATCACGCCCGAGGTGATCCAGTTTCAATAAAACATAATCGCCATTGGGGCCACAGCCGCGCCCTTCTCGCACCTCGGTGGCAATGGCCCGACTCACCACGTCACGACTGGCAAGATCTTTAGCATGCGGTGCATAACGTTCCATAAAGCGTTCACCATCCTTGTTGACAAGGTAGCCGCCTTCACCACGAGCACCTTCGGTAATCAACATGCCTTTGCCAGCGATGCCGGTGGGATGGAACTGAAAAAATTCCATATCCTGTAACGGGATGCCGGCTCGCAGTGCCATGGCAAGCCCATCACCGGTATTGATATGCGCATTGGTATTGGTACGAAACAACTGTCCTGCTCCACCTGTTGCAAGCAGAGTGGTCTTGGCTTCAATGAGCAGTGGTTCCCCGGTTTCAATTTCCAGCACCAGGGCACCGACAATAAAGCCTTCCTTATCCTTGATAAGGTCAATCGCATAATACTCATCAAAGAAATGTGTTTTAGCGCGGATATTCTGCTGGTACAAAGTATGTAAAATAGCATGGCCGGTGCGATCGGCTGCAGCACAGGTTCTTGCTGC
>JALUTJ010000208.1 GCA_027057985.1 Chromatiales bacterium | reverse complement strand
TCGAGTGTTTCATTATGGATATTTTCATGCTCGGCATAGCGATAAAGCTGGTGCATTTCACGCCAGACATCATACTGCGGCGAAGCATAGACCAGGTAACTTTCCACCACGCTACGTGCCAGGTACTGGATACTCAGGTAAATGGATTCTCGCAGTAACAGCTGATCATTGTCTTTGCGCTGAGATTTTTCCATTAGTTCACTGGCGATCAGTTTATAACCCTGCGCCATCTCGGCCAGCAGGTTCTGGATTAGTTCGGCAGTAAGGCTGTTTTCCAGTGACAGCGGTAGCTGAGCGCGTTGCAGGGGTTGCTTTAGCGATATAATCAGCTGACGCAGGTTTGGTCGCAGTGCATCGAGTAACTGGCTACGTTCGGAGCAGGGGTAACGCGACTGATTCAGAACTTTTAATTGCTGTAATACTATCTGTGATGATTTCTGCACATCACCCACGGGCAGGGTTTTTAACCACTCTCTGAACTTCTTGAGCTTGATATATGGCCTGGGTCGCTTATTGTTGAGCAGAGGTAAATTCAGAACCGGTAGAGTCACAATATCATCCTGCTATCTTATTATTAACTATTAAATTATATGCGATTATTCTTATACATTTAAGCATAAGTTATTCGCAATAGTATTGCATTCAACACTACAACGCATTGCATATTGCATAAAAAAACCAATACCTGAGTTTTTTCTTCGGTATTTCCTGACTTTTAATCAAATTAATCTATGCTCGGGATTCAACCGTAATAATAACATGTGATAACAAGCCTGCGGTGAGCATAACCCGATAAAGGAGGTTGCGATGAAGTCAGTCTGTAAAATTTCTAGCCTGTTTATTGTTCTATTTATTTTTGCGCAGTCGGTTGGAGCAAAAGATCTTGTTTTAACCGCACCACCGCGTGAAAGTGCTGAAAAGGGTAGAAAAATTTATGCCCCCATTGCAAAGTACCTGTCCCAGGTGCTGGGTAGAAAAGTTGTTTATCGCCACCCGGGAAACTGGATGGTCTATCAAAGAGAAATGCGAAATGATCGCTATGATATTATTTTTGATGGACCTCACTTTATCGCCTGGCGACAACAGCACCTCGGGCACGAACCCCTGCTAAAGTTACCGGGCAAACTGCAGTTTATGCTGGTAACAGAAAAAGAAAACCGGATGAAGTATGAAGATCCAGACAGCCTTATCGGTAAACGTATCTGTGGTATTTCACCACCCAACCTCTCAACCCTGTCGGTACTGGATTATTTTCGCAATCCGGTACGCCAGCCAATGATACGGGGTGTAAGAGGTGGTATGGGCAAGGTCTATGCTTCACTGGAAAAGAATCGCTGTGAAGCCGCAGTTCTGCGTACTACTTTCTACCAGAAAAAACTTAAAGCTGGAGAGCGTGATGAACTTGTTTCTTTGTATATCACTCATCCCATGCCGAACCAGGGTATAACAGCCAGTACTCGTTTAAGTGCAGATGAAAAAAAACAGATTCGCCAGGCGCTGCTGCGGGGAGATGGACTGGCAGCAAGCAGGGGACTGTTAAACCGTTTTAGTGGTAAGAGCAAAAAATTCGTGCCGGTAAATGGCAATGAATATGCCGGATATAACAAGCTACTTGAAGGCGTGATACTTGGCTGGTAGTAGAAATAAAGAAAAATCGCTAAAAAACTTGAGAACCTGACTGATTTCTGCTGTTATTAACTTGTGTTATAGAAAAGGGGTTAGATAACATGTTGTTCAGGTTGATAGTAAGAAGTCCTGTATTATTATTTATTCTGTTATTTTCTTTAAATTCGGTTGCTGCTGAGCTGATTTTTACCGCGCCACCAAGAGAAACACCGCAGGCGGGCATGAAAATATACCAGCCGGTCGCCCGTTACTTGACAGAGTTGCTGGGTGTGCCGGTTGTCTATGAACATCCAGGGAACTGGCTGCGTTACCAGCGTGAAATGCGGGAAGATCACTATGATATTGTGCTGGATGGTCCGCATTTTGTCAGTTGGCGGATAGAACATCTTGGTCATGAGCCTGTTATCAAGTTACCAGGCACTCTGCAGTTTATGCTTCTTGTAGATAAAAGCAGGAAAGAACTGGATGATCCAGATAAATTAATAGGGAAAAAAATCTGCGGTATCTCTCCACCCCATTTATCGACCCTTGCAATCCTGGATTATTATCGTAACCCGGTGCGGCAACCTGTAATTAAAGGTATCCGCGGAGGTATGGGTAAGGTAGCAAAGACATTTTTCAGCAAGAAATTGGGTTGTGACGCTGTCATTCTGCGTACAATCTTTTTCAAAAAGAAACTGAGTAAGGAAAAACAGAAAAAACTAAAAGTTCTGTTTTTGAGCCAATCCATGCCTAACCAGGCTATTTCGGTCAGTCGTCGAGTGAATGCAGTGATGAAAGAAAAAATGCGTTTTGGCCTGACACATGGAAAAGGGTTGCAGGTAACATCTGTAATACTCCGGCGTTTTGCGGGTAAGGCAAAAAGTTTTATAGCGGTAAAACCAGGAGAATATAATGGCTATAATATGTTACTTGAAGGTGTTATTTTTGGCTGGTAAAGCTGAATTTGCAGGGGAAAAGAAAAGGGTTACCACGAGGTAACCCTTTTTATATGGTGGGCCTACTTGGACTCGAACCAAGGACCAAGGGATTATGAGTCCCCTGCTCTAACCAACTGAGCTATAGGCCCAAAACTCTTTTGGGACAATAGCTCAAACATTACCCTGACCAACTTTTGACCAGGGATGGTCGAGAGCGCAGAGCTACTGGCCCAAAATTTTCAGTTGCTGCAGATGGGTTTCCCCCGTGCGCTGAAGCGGCGTTATTCTACACTATCTGCAAAAAAAACGGCATCTGATGATGCCGTTTTTTATACGTTGTGGTGTGAAATTATTCAATATCAAGAAAGCTGCGCAGATGATCGGAGCGGCTTGGATGACGCAGCTTGCGCAGGGCCTTGGCCTCGATCTGGCGAATACGTTCACGAGTCACGTCAAACTGTTTGCCGACTTCTTCCAGGGTGTGGTCGGTATTCATATCGATACCAAAACGCATACGCAGTACCTTGGCTTCACGTGCGGTCAGGCCTTCGAGAATACCCTGCACGGTTTCACCGAGGCCACCGGCAGTAGCGGAATCGATCGGTGATTCGACATTAAGGTCTTCAATAAAGTCACCCAGGTGTGAATCTTCATCATCACCGATAGGCGTTTCCATGGAGATAGGCTCCTTGGCAATCTTGAGAACCTTACGCACCTTGTCTTCTGGCATGTCCATGCGTTCTGCCAGTTCTTCCGGCGTTGGCTCACGTCCCATTTCCTGCAGCATTTGCCGTGAGATACGGTTGAGCTTGTTAATGGTTTCAATCATGTGCACCGGGATACGGATGGTACGGGCCTGATCCGCGATAGAGCGGGTTATGGCCTGACGAATCCACCATGTTGCATAGGTGGAGAACTTGTAACCACGACGGTATTCAAACTTGTCCACCGCCTTCATCAGGCCGATGTTCCCTTCCTGGATAAGATCAAGGAACTGCAGGCCACGGTTGGTGTATTTCTTGGCAATGGATATCACCAGGCGAAGGTTGGCTTCCACCATGTCTTTCTTGGCACGACGAGCCTTGGCTTCGCCAATCGACATCTTGCGATTAATGGCTTTGATCTCACTGATGGTGAGACCACTTTCCTCGGAAATTTTGACCAGTTTCTTCTGTGCCTTGAGTACTTCATCATGGTGCTCTTTTAACACTTCAGAATAACTTTCTCCGGCAGCGATATGCTGATCCAGCCATTTCAGATCGGTTTCACTGTCAGGGAAGGTCTTGATGAATTCCTTGCGTGGCATATGTGCTTTTTCTACGCAGACATCCAGAATAATTTTTTCCTGGGCACGAATACGGCTGATGAGGTCGCGCATATTGGCCTGAATGGTTGCCGTCATCTTCGGTGTCAGCTTGAGCTCCGAGATCTGCTGGATCAGCTGATCCTGTAACTCGACCGTCTTTGGATCTTTCTGACCAAGTTTACGCAGAGTCTCGGTATGTTCTTTATGCAGCTTTTCGATCAGGCTAAAGCGCTGGTGTGCTTCCTCGAGATCGATGCCGGTATCGACTTCGTCGGAATCATCACTGTCATCGTCAGAGTTTTTGCTGGCATTGGCAGCGGCAATTTCGGCCGGGGTTGGAATATTATCGGGTGCATCAGGGTCGATGAAACCGGAAATAATATCCGTCAGCTTCATTTCACCTTTTTCAATCCTGTTATAGGAATCCACCAGGATGGAAATGGTTTCCGGGTAAGAGGCCAGAGCCGCCATCATGTGACGCAGGCTGGCTTCAATGCGCTTGGCTATCTCGATTTCACCTTCACGGGTCAGCAGTTCAACCGTGCCCATTTCCCGCATGTACATGCGGACAGGATCGGTGGTGCGGCCAAATTCGCTGTCGACCGTGGCCAGTGCCTGAGCCGCTTCTTCGGCGGCATCCTCATCCACCGAGGCGCCTGCTTCAAGAATGGTGTCGGCATCGGGGGCTTTTTCATAGACGGTAATCCCCATGTCATTAATCATGCCAACGATTTCTTCGATCTGTTCGGGATCGACGATGGTATTGGGCAGGTGATCATTGACTTCAGCGTACGTCAGGAAACCTTGCTCTTTTCCTTTAGCAATCAGTAACTTGAGTTGGGATTGTTGCTGTTCTTGATTCATAACTTGTGTCATATAAGCCTTCTTAGCTGTAAATAACAATATCGGAGCGTAAAACCAACGAATTATACACCATTTCTGGTGTTTTTTTGCGAATTAGCCCTAAATTTGTTTATTGATCCGGTTTGGCGGCACCCTTTGCCGCGTACAGTTGCTGCAAATAGTGCCGGTATTCGGCCATTTCCTCTGCATCAAGGGTTCCCTGATTCAGTTTAGCCTCTAAATCGTCATAACGCATTTCTGCGTATTGTTGCTGTAGTTTATCCATGATGGCATTGAATTCGACCTGCAGTGCAGCCGCATCATCGAATTCCGGCTGCCAGCGCATCAGTTTTGCC
>JALUTJ010000207.1 GCA_027057985.1 Chromatiales bacterium | reverse complement strand
ATGCTGGCATTTGCCACAGCGTACCTTGCCATTGGCAATTGCCAGCTGACGGTCGGTGACCCGGAAAACGGTGCTACATTGTGGACAACGTGTATACATATGGTGTGATTATACGCAGATTATGACAAAGTGAGAATTTTCTTTGCTAAATGCCTGTTTTTCGGGGATGGCTTGACGAAAGAGGTTTTTTCCCTAGTTTTTATAATAATAAAAATCAGACCGCTTACCCTGGTGGAGTATTCAATGAAAAAATCATCGCTTTTATTCTCTTTACTGCTACTGTTGTCCGGCATTTCTTCTTTTGTTTATGCCACCGATATGGATGAGTTTCGCGAAGCCATAAGCGGCAAAACCGCCTACCTGCACCATAAGAAAAAAGACATTGATATCAGCCGCTACTTTGCAGCCGATGGCACAATGATCCAGGAAAATGACGGTGAGTTTCGTCGCGGACAGTGGAGTATCGAGGATGACAGGCTGTGCATTGCTTTTCCCGATAAACCCGTCGTCTGCCGCAAGATAAAAGGTTCGGATGGTGATTATGCCATTGCCAACCGTAATGGGCGCAAGCGAATGGTTATTTTCGAGGCAATAGAAGAGGGTAATACTCTGGAATTGCCGGAAGGTTTTATGGCAGCAAAAAAAGAAAAATCCTCGATTCGCGAAGAACTGTTTACCATTGATACCCGCGAAGGGGTAACGCAGTCATTTCTGTTAATGGAGCCAGTGGATAAGAAACCCGCTGCAGTGGTGCTGGTCTATGTTGGTCATGACGGGGTCGCAGAGTTCCGGAAAGTAGGTGATCGCTATGCCATTACCAGTTTCAATGGTGGTTTACCGACGCATGGTAAGTTTCACAAAATTCTGACCCGCAGGAAAATTGCACTGGCGATTCTTGCGGCTCCTTCCGATTATGAAACCGGGCTGACCACGGAATTTCGTGAGAGTAAGGAATCTGCCGAGGATGCAGCAAAGGTGATTGCCTTTCTGAAGAAACGCTACGGGCAGAAAGTGTATTTATATGGCCATTGCCGTTCAACCTTTTCACCGGCAGCGGTGGCCACCAATCTGAAAAACAGAGATCTTGCGGGTGTGATTCTTTCCTCTACCCGTTCCCAGGGGCGTTATGGTTCGGTTATGGAATTGCCAAAAGGTGTTATCAATGTGCCGGTACTGCTGGTGCATCATGTTGATGATCCCTGTGATGGTACGCCCTATGAAAATATCCACAAGGTGAAAAAATTCTACGAGGCATCTTCACCGGATGTGAAATTAATTACCGTGCGTGGCGGGGATGGCAGTCGGCCGGGTAAATTAAAAAGCTGCGGCGGTGGTCATCATGTTTTCAAAGGACAGCAGGAGCTTGTATCCCGCGCGATTCGTGACTGGTTGCTGAAACTGCCGGTACCCAGCGAAATCAATGAGGAAGACTGATTTCATATTCACCGCAGTTGTCGCAAAGTAATTTGTAGATCGGTTCAAGGAGCAAGGCGACGGAACCGACATGCTGATTTGTCAGACTTCAGTCTGCCCTACACAGGAAATAACATCGTGTTGCTTTGCGTTCTTTGTGTCTTTGCGGTGAAACATTTTGTCGCCTCCGCTACGCTTGAGCCGATCTACAAAACAGAAAGGTTAATGTTTTTTCCCGGCAAGGCAGACCCAGTCCTGTTCCTGTTTCCAGATCTGAATATCAAAAGCAGGCCGGTAGGCTTCAAGTACCTTTTCGGCCTGTTCGGCAAGAATACCGGAGAGTACAATATCACCACCGGGCTGCACCATGGAAGAGAGCAATGGTGCCAGTTCCACCAGCGGCAGGGCAAGGATATTGGCGAGTAAGAGTGGCCTTGCTTCTGCTTTAAAGTCCTGGGGCAGGTAAGTGCTTATCTTTTCTCTGACCTGGTTTTTTTCTGCATTATCGTGCGTTGCAATCAAGGCCTGGGGATCAAGGTCTACCGCATCGGCATGGCCTGCGCCCAGCAGTATTGCCGCAATGGCAAGAATGCCGGAGCCGCAGCCAAAGTCAATCAGTGCTTTATCGACGGGTGGATGGGCATCCAGCCATTGCAGGCACATGGCGGTGGTAGGGTGGGTGCCGGTACCAAAGGCAAGGCCCGGATCGAGCATGATATTGGCGGCTGCCTTTTCCGGCGCTTCATGATTGCTGGGGACAACCCAGAGCTTTTCACCAAACTGCATGGGTTTAAAGTTATCCATCCATGCCCTTACCCAGTCCTTATCTTCGAGTTGCTCGGCTTTCCAGTCTTCGATCGTTATTGCGCTTTGCTGTTCGATGGCCTTTACGATTTTTTGAAGATCAGTACTCGCATCAAACAGGCCAATAACACGGGTTCGTGACCACATTGGCGTGGTACCGGGTGCAGGTTCCAGCACGGGTTGATCCTGCATATCCTGCATGGTCACCGAAGCCGCACCCTGTTCCATCATGGCATCAGAGAGCTGATCGGCTTTTTCTTCACTGGTAGGAATAACAAGTTGTAGCCAGGGCATAGTGTCGCCTTATTTATCAGCAAAAAAGCGAGCTACCGGAAAAGTAACTCGCTTTTTGAGTGGAAACAGTCTGGCTTACTTGCCTTTTTCTTCCAGTTTCTTTTCCAGGTAATGAATATTCACACCACCTGCCTCGAATCCCGAGTCATGGAAGAGGTCATGCTGCAGCGGGATATTGGTCTTAATCCCTTCGATGACCATTTCACTCAGCGCAGTACGCATGCGTGCCATAGCAACATCACGGCTTTCACCGTGCGCAATCAGCTTACCAATCATGGAATCATAGTATGGCGGAACCCGGTATCCATTATAGATATGGGTATCGACACGAATACCTGGACCACCAGGGGCATGATAGGCAGTGATGGTACCCGGTGATGGCATAAAGGAATCCGGATCTTCGGCATTGATGCGACATTCCATGGCATGACCATTGATGTGGATATCTTCCTGTCTGTAGGCAAGTGGCAGGCCACTGGCAATACGCAGTTGTTCACGCACGATATCGACACCGGTAATCATTTCGGTCACCGGGTGTTCAACCTGAACCCGGGTGTTCATCTCGATAAAGTAGAATTCACCGTCTTCGTACAGAAATTCAAAGGTACCGGCACCACGGTAACCAATATCGACACAGGCCTGGGCACAGCGACGACCAATTTCATCCCGCATTTCCGGGGTAATACCCGGCGCTGGGGCTTCTTCGATCACTTTCTGGTGGCGGCGTTGCATGGAACAGTCACGTTCACCAAGATGAATGGCATTGCCGTGTTCATCGGCCAGAACCTGGATCTCGATATGGCGCGGGTTACCGAGGAATTTTTCCATATACACGGCATCGTTATTGAAAGCGGCACCGGCCTCGGCCTTGGTTAATGAAATCGCATTGAGCAAGGCAGCTTCACTGTGCACCACGCGCATACCACGGCCACCACCACCACCGGAGGCCTTGATAATAATCGGGTAACCGATACGGCGCGCAATCTTGATATTGGTTTCATCGTCATCGCCAAGCTCCCCATCGGAACCGGGCACCGTGGGTACACCGGCTTTTTTCATGGCGTTGATGGCGGCAACCTTGTCACCCATAATGCGAATGGTTTCGGGTTTTGGTCCAATAAAGACAAAACCGCTTTCAATCACCCGTTCAGCAAAGTCGGCATTCTCGGAAAGAAAGCCGTAGCCGGGATGAATCCCAACCGAGTCGGTGACTTCCGCGGCACTGATAACGGCCGGGATATTGAGGTAACTGTCCATCGAAGAAGCCGGTCCAATACAGACCGATTCATCGGCAAGGCGAACATGTTTTAAATCACGATCAGCTTCCGAGTGCATCGCTACGGAGCGAATCCCCAGCTCGCGACAGGCGCGCAGGATTCGCAGTGCAATTTCACCACGGTTAGCAATGAGTACTTTATCTAGCATAATAAGTTCGTTTCTTTTTCTGGCCTGCAGGCAGGCATAATCACTTATTCAATAATGAACAATGGCTGGTTGTATTCAACCGGCTGTCCATTCTCGACCAGGATAGCCTTGATAGTACCGGCCTTGTCCGCTTCGATCTGGTTGAGCAGTTTCATGGCTTCAATAATACAAAGCGTGTCACCCACGTTTACCCGGGAGCCAACATCAACGAACGGTGCCGCACCGGGTGAAGGCGCACGATAGAAGCTGCCGACCATGGGTGAGGTGACAACATGGCCTTCAATGGTTTCTTCCTCGGCTTCGGCCGGGGCGCTGGCAGCAGCGGCAGCCGGGGCGGCTGGTGCTGGAGCCGGCGCTGCTGCGACAGGTGCTGCCGCAACCGGGGCAGCTGCAGTACTGTTGCGGCTGATGCGAACAGATTCTTCACCTTCGTGAATTTCAATTTCGGCAATACCGGATTCTTCCAGCAGCTCGATGAGTTTTTTTACTTTTCTGATATCCATAACAATGTCACCTTGTAAGGGGGTTGTTTAAATCATTCATTACTTTGCCAGCGATGTGATCGCGGCGGTTAATGCAAGTGAGTATCCACCTGCGCCCAGCCCACTGATAACCCCCTGTGCCAGATCCGAAAAATAGGAATGGCGGCGGAAATCCTCGCGGGCGTGGACATTTGATAAGTGCACTTCAATAAACGGGATATTGACTGCAGCCAGCGCATCACGCAGTGCCACGCTGGTATGGGTGAACGCGGCCGGGTTGATGATAATGAAATCAACCTCGTTCATGGCCTGTTGCACGGTGCTGACCAGTTCATGCTCGGCATTGCTTTGCAGAGAACGGAGTGTATGCCCGGCATCACTGGCCTGTTGTTGCAGCATGCTGTCGATATCGGCAAGCGTGGTGGCACCATAGATTTCCGGCTCGCGGGTTCCAAGAAGGTTCAGGTTGGGGCCATGTAATACCAGGATAGTTGCCATATCACTTTATTAGTTATTGATGTAATTATTTATATGCAATATCCATGCAAATGTATGCATAATCGCTACATGATTAATGCAATTCTGGCTCATCCAGAGCGGTGATCAGGTCTGTATTGTGCCTTAAGAATCTGAGGT